>NZ_JBGCUM010000125.1:0-2259 GCF_054177665.1 Roseateles sp. P5_E8
CACCGAACGGCTTCGGGGTTTGGCTGTTGGCTGTTCCGGGAACCTCCCCTTCTAAACCGCCGAGAAGCGCAGAAACCCGGGGCGCGAGCGCAGCGAGCCTCAAGCTCTGACTTCGCACCCCTTTGTTTGAACGGAGCGTAGCGAAGTGAGTTGGGTGCGGCCCCGGGTTTCGAGCATCGCAGGGGACCCGGCTATGCCGGGCGGTTTCGCAGGGGAGAGCTTTTTGCCTACTTTTTGGCGGCGCAAAAAGTAGGTCGGCCGCCGGGACGAAATCCCGGCTGGGCCTTCCCATAAAGACATCGCTACGAACAGCAATCAGGGCAACAAACTCAACCCCAGACTCCGCTCTGCAAACCACACAAAAGCCAACGCCGCAATCGCACTCGACCCACCCGGCACGATCAATCGCCGATAGGCCGCCTGCCCTCGCAGCAGCAGCGCCACCGGCAGCAGCACCGCCACCGCCGCCAGCTGCCCCAGTTCCACGCCGACGTTGAATCCCAGCAGCGGCATCACCAGCTCTGCGCCGCGCAGGCCCAGGTCCTTTAGCGGCCCGGCAAATCCCACGCCATGGACCAACCCGAAGAGCCCGACCATCGCCCAGCGCGGCCCCGGCACGAAGGGACGGATGTTGTCCAGCGCCGCCAGCAGCACGGTCAGCGCAATCAGCGACTCGACCCAGCGTGATGGTGGGTCGATGGCACCGCTGGCCGCCAGGCCCAGCGTGAGGGAGTGGGCCACGGTGAACGCAGTGACCAGCTTGAGCGTCTCGCCTAGCGCGCTGCGGCCGCTGGCACGCGGCGCCCACCCCTTGCCGTCACGCCGCCACACCGCGACGAGGATGAGCGTGGCGAGGAAGAGCAGGTGATCCAGCCCGCTGGCGATGTGGGCCATGCCCTCGATGACGAAGCTACCCAGGCCGGCGCCGCTCGCGCTCAGCGTTTGAGGGCCGGCACCGGGCACCAGCACCAGCGGCTCGCCCGCCGTGCCCACCAGCCGCGCCAGGCCGCGATGGCCGGCGTCGGTGGCGGCGAACAGGCGGTAGTCGATGGCCAGGGCCTGCACGGCCGCCGGGCAGTGCCAACGCGTGACGAGCACGGCATGCATGCCGTCGCTGTGCTCGTCGAGCTGAGGCGTGCCGGCGCCGGTCGGCTGGCAGGCGGCGCCGTCGGCAGTGAAGCGCGTGCCGTCGGACGCGAGGCGTTCAATGTCTCCCCAGCGCGTGCGCACCTCGCCCCAGCTCAGGTTGCCGTCGCCGTCGGCATCCAGCGCGAGATCGCGGTCGAGGTCGCGCAGCGCGATGTCCAGGCGTTGCTCGACGTCGGCGCCGTCCACGCGATAGCGCAGGTAGGCCTCGCTGGACTGGTGGGCCCAGGCGCTGGTGCAGAACAGCAGCAGTATCAGTGCACGGATCACGAGTTCAGGATTCGATCGAGGCGGCCATCTTGCCAGCCCAGCTCGCGCACGAAGCGAGCCAGCTCGCGGCGCGCAGGCTCGCCATCGCGGCCGGCTGCTTGCGCGGCGCGCAGCAGCAGCACGGCGTCGGCCGGCTCGCGCTGCATGGCCCAGTTGATCTGGGCGAAGCGCAGTGCCTCACGCGGCTGCTGGGCCACGTCCAGCGCAAAGCGGGCCTGCTCGCGGGCGTGCTTGCCGGGCTCGCGCCTGTCGGCGGCGGCCAAGCTGTCGCGCAGGCGGGCGGTCGGCGCGGCGGCATCACGTTTGAGGCGGTGCAGCGCGATGACATGGCGCAGCAGCAGCGCGTCGGCGTCGGAGCCTTGCGTCAGCGCCAGCGCCTCTGCATGTCGGCCCTGGTCCAGCAGCCAGTCGGCCAGCGCGGCGCGGGTGTAGACCTCGTCGGCACCCAAGAGCGCCTGACGGTAGAGGCCGAGCGCGGCGCCGTCGCCCATACGTTCGGCCAGCTCGGCGCGCATCAGCGCCAGCCAGGGCAGCACGGTGCGGCCGGGGCTCAGGTTCGCAAGCGCCTGGGCCGCAGCGGGGGCCTTGCCGGTCAGACTGTCCAGCTCGGCCAGGCACGCGCTAGCGGGTAGCGGCGCGAGCAGCTTCAGTTGCTCACACAGCGCGCGCGCCTGCGGCAGCTCGGCGCGCAGCTGGTGAATGGCGGCAGTGTCGAGCAGGGTCTGAGCGCGCAGTTCGGGGCTCAGGTCATCGCGCGCCAGCAGGCTGCGCAGCTGGGCCAGCCCGCCATCGAAGTCATGCCGCGCCTGCAGCACGCGGGCGCGCAGCAGCACGGCGTCTGCC
>NZ_JBGCUM010000126.1:0-2057 GCF_054177665.1 Roseateles sp. P5_E8
AGCTGGGCCCGCAAGTGGGTGCCGGCGAGTTGATCGATGTGGATGACTGCGAAAAGGTCACTCGCCAGTTGCAGTATGTGCTCGAGGTCGAGGGTTTGGAGTATTCCCGGCTTGAAGTGTCCTCGCCGGGACTGGACAGGCCGCTGAACAAGGCGGCGCATTACGCGCGCTTTGCCGGCCAGGAAATCGACATCACGCTCAAAGCCCCCTTCCAGGGCAAGAAGAAATACCGCGGCGTCGTCAGCGCTCAGCCGCAGGCCGAGAACGATCAGGCCTGGCGCCTGGTGTTCGACGACGGTGAAGCCGATCAGGCGCTGGACTTCACGCTCGACGAAGTGCGCGAGGCGCGCCTCGTGCCGGTGATCAGCTTCAAGGGGCGCGGCGGCGAGCCGGCGCCCGACCGCAAGCCGGGCCAGCGTGGCGTCATCAAGCCGAAAAAAGCAGCAGCTAAGAAACAAGCGGGCGCATCCACCGAGGTGGCGCCCGGCCAAGACAAGGTTGACGGAGGTCTCAAGCAATGAACCGTGAAATGTTGATGCTGGTGGACGCGATCTCGCGCGAGAAGAGCGTGGAGCGCGATGTCGTGTTCGGTGCGGTCGAAGCCGCGCTTGCATCGGCCACCAAGAAGTTTTACGGCGCTGAGGCCGACATCCGCGTCAGTGTGGATCGCGAATCGGGCGAGTACGAGACCTTCCGCCGCTGGCATGTGGTGCCGAACGAGGCCGGTCTGCAGATTGCCGACGCCGAGATCCTGCTGTTCGAAGCCCAGGACCAGATCGCCGACATCGAGGTGGACGACCACATCGAAGAGCCCGTTGAGTCCGTGCCCATCGGCCGCATCGGTGCGCAGGCCGCCAAGCAGGTCATCCTGCAGAAGATCCGCGACGCCGAGCGCGAGCAACTGTTGAACGACTTCATGTCGCGCGGCGAGAAGATCTTCGTCGGCACCGTGAAGCGTTTGGACAAGGGCGACATCATTGTCGAGAGCGGCCGCGTCGAAGGCCGCCTGAAGCGCAGCGAGATGATCTCGAAAGAGAACCTGCGCACCGGTGACCGCGTGCGCGCCGTCATCCTCGGCGTGGACCCGACCCAGCGCGGCCCGCAGATCATGCTGTCGCGCTCCTCGCCGGAGTTCATGAAGGAACTCTTCGCGCAGGAAGTGCCGGAAATCGAGCAAGGCCTGCTGGAGATCAAGAGCTGCGCCCGCGACAGCGGCAGCCGCGCCAAGATCGCCGTCATCAGCCATGACCGCCGCGTCGACCCCATCGGCACCTGCGTCGGCGTGCGCGGTTCGCGCGTCAACGGTGTGACGACCGAGCTGGCCGGCGAGCGCGTCGACATCGTGCTGTGGAGCGAAGACCCGGCCCAGTTCGTCATCGGCGCGCTGGCCCCGGCCAACGTGCAATCCATCGTCGTGGATGAAGAGCGCCACGCCATGGACGTCGTCGTCGACGAGGAAAACCTCGCCATCGCCATCGGCCGTGGCGGCCAGAACGTGCGCCTGGCGTCCGAACTGACCGGCTGGCGCATCAACATCATGTCGGCCGAGGAATCGGCTGCCAAGCATGAAGTCGAGGCCGAGAGCGTCCGCAAGCTGTTCGTCGAGAAGCTCGACGTCGATGCCGAGGTCGCCGACATCCTCATCGCCGAAGGCTTCACCAGCCTGGAAGAAGTCGCCTACGTCCCGATGCAGGAAATGCTCGAGATCGAGGCCTTCGACGAGGACACCGTCAACGAGCTGCGCACCCGTGCCAAGGACGCGCTGCTGACGGCGGAAATCGCCCGCGAAGAGAAGGTCGATGGCGTGTCGCAAGACCTGCGCGACCTCGAAGGCGTGACGCCCGAGCTGCTGAGCAAGCTCGCCGAGGGCAGCATCAATACCCGCGACGACCTGGCCGATCTGGCCGTGGACGAGCTGGTCGACCTGTCCGGCCTGGACGAAGCGGCGGCACGCACGCTGATCATGAAGGCTCGTGAACATTGGTTCAACGACTGATCGATCAACCCACGCTGCGCCGCACCAAAAGTAATTTAAGGATCCCCACATGGCCGTGACT
>NZ_JBGCUM010000127.1:0-1869 GCF_054177665.1 Roseateles sp. P5_E8
CAGGTCAGCACGCTGAACACGGACGACCTCAACAGCCTCGCGTCCGACCAGCTCAACAAGTTCTCCACCGCGCAGATCCGCGTGCTGACCACCGAGCAGTTGAGCCACCTCGCCACGGAGAACCTGAACGCCCTGGGTTCGGCGCAGTTCGCCACGCTGTCGTCCAGCCAGTTCGCGTCGCTGACGTCCGACCAGCTCGGCGCGTTGGAGACAGCCGACCTGCGTGCCGTCACGACCGCCGCACTGCAAGGCCTGAGCTCCGACCAGATCCACACGCTGAGCTCCGACGCGGTCGCCACCCTGACCACGGCCCAGATCAGCTCGCTGTCCACCCTCCAGATCCCGGGCCTGGAAACCGCGGACATGGCCGCCATGGGCACTGCCCAGATCGGCGTGCTGAGCTCCAGCCAGGTTTCCGTGCTGAGCACCGAGCAGCTCGCTGCCATCGAAGCCACTGACGTGCGCTTCCTGTCGACGGTCGCCCTGCGGGCGCTGACCAGCACCCAGCTCGACGGCCTGACCAGTGACCAGTTGCGCGCCCTGTCCTCCGTGCAGATCGGTGCACTGACCACGGCCCAGGTCAGCACGTTCAGCACCGAAGACCTGAACAGCTTCGCCACCGACCAGTTCAACAAGCTCAGCACCGCCCAGATCCGCGTGCTGACGACCGAGCAGCTGAGCAACCTGGCCTCCGACAGCCTCAACGCGCTGGGTTCGGCCCAGTTCGCCACGCTGTCGTCCAGCCAGTTCGCCTCGCTCACATCCGACCAGCTTGGAAAGCTTGAGACGGCCGACCTGCGCGCCGTCACCACCGCCGCGCTGCGTGGCCTGTCGTCCGACCAGGTGCAGAGCCTCAGCTCCGATGGGGTTGCCAGCCTGAGCACGACCCAGATCGCCACGCTGACGACCGCTCAGCTGCAAGGCCTGGAAACCGCCGACCTGTCGGCCCTGGGCTCCGCGCAGATCGCCGCTTTCGGCTCCGCACAACTGGCCTCGCTGAACTCCGACCAGCTCGCCGCCATCGACGTGGCCGACGTGCGCTCGATCACGACGGCCGCCCTGCGCGCGCTGTCCAGCACCCAGCTCGACGCGTTGACCAGCGACCAGCTCCGCGCACTGAGCACCGGCCAGATCACTGCACTGACCACGGCCCAGGTCAGCACGCTGAACACGGATGACCTCAACAGCCTGACGTCCGAACAGTTCGTCCGCCTGACCACGGCCCAGGTGCAATCGCTGACCACCGAGCAGCTCAGCCACCTGACCAGCGACGGCCTGAACTCGATGGGCTCGGCCCAGTTCGCCACGCTGTCGTCCAGCCAGTTCGCCTCGCTCACGACCGACCAGCTCAGCACGCTGGAGACGGCCGACCTGCGCGCCGTCACCACCGCCGCGTTGCGTGGCCTCTCGTCCGACCAGATCCAGAGCCTCAGCTCCGACGGCATTGCCGGCCTGAGCACGGCCCAGATCGGTACGCTGACGACCGCGCAGCTGCAAGGGCTGGAGACTGCCGACCTGTCGGCCCTGGGCTCCGCCCAGATCGCCGTGCTGGGCTCTGCCCAACTGGCCTCGCTGGGCACCGACCAGCTTGCCGCCATCGACGTGGCCGACATGCGCTCGATCACGACGGCCGCCCTGCGCGCGCTGTCCAGCACCCAGCTCGATGCGCTGACCAGCGATCAGCTGCGCGCGCTGAGCACCGGCCAGATCGCCGCACTGACCACGGCCCAAGTCAGCACGCTGAACACGGATGACCTCAACAGCCTGACGTCCGAGCAGTTCGTGCGCCTGACCACGGGCCAGGTGCAATCGCTGACCACCGAGCAGCTCAGCCACCTGACCACCGACGGCCTGAACTCGCTGGGCTCG
>NZ_JBGCUM010000128.1:0-1711 GCF_054177665.1 Roseateles sp. P5_E8
GGTGGCGCGCGGTCGTCGGCAGCGCGCATGGGGCAGTCGCCCCACACCGGCCCGGGCACGGGCAGCAGGTGAGGCAGGGCGATGGCCATGCTCAGAACTGCGGGTTGAAGCGCGTCAGCACCACGCGCTGCAGGCCGCGCGCCCATTGCAGCGCGAGCGGCGCCAGGCCAGCATCAAAGCGCACCCAGGCGCGTTCGCCGATGCGCGCCACGCCGCCCGCGTCCGCGCGGCTGTCGAGCTGCACATCCAGCAGCACGACGGGTTRCAGCGGCTTGAGGTCGTCGCCTTCCTTGGGGTCGGTCGGGATGCTGCCGCCGTGCCGCGTGCTGAGGGCGGCGCTGGGCAGCTGCAGCGTTGCCGCCAGGCTGTTGCGCAACAGCGTGCCCGGCAGGGCGAGGCTGCGGTCGCTGGCCAGGCGCACGCTGACCGCTGCCTGCGCCTGCTGAAGCGTGTGCGCCTCGGCCTCCGGCAGCGCCAGGCGTGCCAAGCCGGGCTCGTTGCCGAGGATCTGCCCGAACAGCCGGCCGCGTTTGGCGAACTGGCCGGCCAGGTCGCCCGCGTTCGGCAGCGCGACGCGGCCGGCGCTGCCCGCGCGCACGTCCAGCGCGGCGACGCGCTCGGTCAGGCGCACGAGTTCGGCCTGCGCTGCGTCCAACTCGGCGCTCGCATTGCCCTTGCCGGCACCTTCGCCGGGCAGGGCGTTGAACAGCTCGGTTTCCAGCGCGTCGACCCGCGCCTGCTGCCGTTCGAGCCGGGCGGAGAGGCCGGGGTTGGCCAGCTCCAGGATCAGCTCGCCCGCCTCGACGACGGCGCCGTCCGCCACGTGCACGGCGTGCACGAAACCGTCTTCGTCGGCGCGCAGCTGCGCCCGGTCCGCCGGCCAGATGACGCCCTGCACCAGCACGCCCTGGGGCACCGGCACGCCCAGCGCCAGCGCCAGCAGCGCGGTGCCGCCCAGGGCGATGAAGCGCCAGCGCCGTGCCGTGCCGGCGCCTGCCAGCGCGGCCTGCCGCAGTTGCTTGAGCAGCCGCACGGCGGGCCGCAGCAGCAGTTGCCAGCCCAGTAGCGCAGCGCCCAGCAGGCCCAGCGCCAGGGACAACTGGCCCAGCCACACCAGCGCCAGCGCCGCCAGGCCCAACCCGTAGAGCCAGGACAGCGGCGCATAGGCCGCCAGCCAGCGGGCCTCGCCGCGCGCCACGGCCATGGGCTCCATGTCGCGCAGGCCGAGCAGGCGGCGCTGCAGCAGCGCCAGCCACCACGCGCGGCTGCGCGGCGCGAGGTTGGGCAGGTCGAGCAGGTCGCTGGCGATGAAGTAGCCGTCCAGCCGCTGCAGCGGGTTGGCGTTGAAGAGCAGCGTGGAGACGCCGGCGATCACCAGCGTGACGAAGGCGGCGTCGCGCGCCAGGCCGTCGTCCAGCCACAGCCACAGCGGCAGCGCTGCCGCTGCCAGCAGCATCTCGGCCAGCAGGCCGGCCGCGCCGACCAGCACCCGCTCGCGGCGGCGCACGAAGGCGGCCGCTGCCGAGGCATCGACATAGGGCATGGGCAGGCCCAGCATCAGCGTCACGCCGGCCTCGTGCGACTGGCCGCCCCAGCGGCGTACGGCCAGGCCGTGGGCCAGCTCGTGCAGCAGCTTGATGGGTGCGTAGAGCAGCGCGGCGATCAGCGCATAGCGTGGCGTGGCCAGCCACTGCTCGCCATGCGCCCAGAG
>NZ_JBGCUM010000129.1:0-1460 GCF_054177665.1 Roseateles sp. P5_E8
ATAGAACGACGACCCCATTCTTCGAGTCGAAATACATCTGCGATAGAACGACGACCCCATTCTTCGAGTCGAAATACATCTGCGCTTGGCTACGTTCGCTAGGGCCAACGGTTCCAGCGGCTTCCATCCAGCTGTTGGTTGCAGGGTCGTAGAGCCAAGTGTCCTTGATATAGACACCGTTGGTGCACCGCACAGATTGCCGATCAAAGCATATCCCTCCGAAAAGCACGAATTGGCGACTGAAGGAATCGTAGACAAACTGATTCTCAATCTGACCGCGGGGCGGAGGCGAAGTTCCCTGGCCAGCGGGAATGGCAAGAGTGAATTCTTTAGCCGAGAAATTCAATCGAAACAATGCGTTGTCGTCACTGGCACCGCCGAACATATACGCATTGACCCCATCTGCAGCAAACCCAGGGCTCCGGCGCTCCGTAGGTGCCAATCCGGAATAACCCCAATGACGCTGCATCAGCTTGCTGTACTGCCCAGTGGTCAGGTCGTATGCCCAGGCGCCGCTTCCGAAGTCTGCGTATATCGAATAGGTCGCGCCGGCAATTATGCCAATATCCTTATCCAACTGCAGTGTCTTAAGCGCTGCGTTATAGGAGAGCACCAAGGCAGTACCGCTCCCGGCATTTCGCACAATCCAGTCTTTGTAAAAGTCATTGGTAGTGGCGAGCAGCGTCTGATCCACCAAAACCGTCCCTGTTGTACCCGCGCCAGCGGACCGCYTGAAGCCGGGCTGGCTTTCACACGAATATCCACGCCCACCATTCCAAAGCCAGAAATAGTTATTCACAGGGTCGAAGACGGCGCCGCTTTCGTCTGACCCATTGGGTCTATCAAAGGATGTGTTACCCGCACAACCATCATTGGGATCAAGCACCGTCCATGACTTAGCAAGCGGATCAAACGCCCAAATATCGTTTAGATAGGCCCCGCCGCCAGCCCCTCCCCACAAAACGGCCTGGTTAAGCGAGTCCACCCAAGTCATGGCGCTCCACTCGCGCCATGTGGGCGCGTTGGTCGTGGACATCAGACGCCAAGTAGCAATAAATTCCGCAGCGTGCGCGCTGCTCACCGCAAGTCCGAACGAACTGATGCAAGCAGCAAGCATGACCGCGCGTAGCGAGTGAAGAAGGACACGCATGGGAGCCTAATCAAGATGTTGTAAAGAAAACCGTCAATCCCTCACTCGCCATGAAGCAAGTCATGGGACCCCTCTTTTCATCGTGCGCACACCTAAATGCTCGCCCGCCATCAAACGACGGCTCTCAACCTGGAAAAATGCGTCAAATTGCCCGACTTGTCGCGCAAATAGTACATTTTTCACTTGACATCTTTGAATGCATTTATTCTTTTTTGGGATCGGATTGAGGCGCATCGACGCGTTCAAACGCAAGGTCCGGGCGCGAACTAGGGATTGCATGGTTCATGCCTGGCAGTCCCCGCAGCGTGCG
>NZ_JBGCUM010000130.1:0-1458 GCF_054177665.1 Roseateles sp. P5_E8
TCACCACCGTCTGCGTCTTGCTGTTGGTCAGGCCCGCGGCATCGGTCACCGTCAACGTCACCGTATAGCTGCCCTCAGCGCTGTAGCTCTTCGTGGCCGACACCCCGCTTGCGCTCGTGCCGTCCCCGAAYGTCCACGCATAGCTTGCGACCGGGCCTTCGGCATCCGTGCTCCCAGCACCGGAGAAGCTCAGGTTCGCGCCCACTTGCCCACTSGTCGGGCCGCTGATGTTGGCCACCGGCGCCTGGTTCGTCACGCTTCCCGGCGTCCAGGCCTCCACCTCGACGATCCGCGAGAAATTACCAATTGCACCTGTTACTAGGACCCGGATACGCGTTGTACTAATCGGCGCAAAAGCGAATTGTCGCCACACCATGTTATTGCCGGTGACATTGCCGCCTTGCACATTCATCCATCCGTCGCCATCCCAATATTGGACATCGTAGTGCGTGATTCCATATTTACTAAAAGTCATTGCCAGCGTAGGCACCGACGGCGAATTGTTATTGTCCTGAAGTGTAAATACATCAATTTCACCAATCGTCTGGAGACCATTGAAATCAATCTGAACCCAATCAGGGTAAGCGCCAGAGGTCGCATCATTCCACCCCCCGCCGGCATTCCAATTCAAACCCTTTCGATCGCCGTTATTAATCGATTTAACTGGGTAGCGACCATCATACACACTGGAGGCGGACGCAATACCACCATTGACAGCCAATGCCACGTTCGTGGCAATATCTGAAGGGGCTCCAACTGTAAATAAGGCAGTCTTCACAGAACTCAATCCGTGATTATCCGTCACGGTCAAAGTTATTTTATACGTACCGACGTACTGGTACGTCTTGGCAACATTGATTCCGGCTCCAGTGGTGCCATCGCCGAAATCCCAGACATAAGAAGCAATAGGCGCATCAGGTGCACTGCTTAAAGCAGCGGAAAACTGCGCCACAGCCCCCGCAACTCCAACACTTGGCTGCACTGCAAAGTTCGCGCTTGGCGGCGAATAAGCCCCTTGTGAGACTACAACCTGCTGCGTGGCGGTAGATATCGCACCGACGGAATCCGTAACAGTCAACTGAACGGTGTAGGTCCCGGCTGTTGCAAAAAGCTTCTTAGCTGAAACCCCAGCCGCCGTCGTGCCATCGCCAAAGTCCCACGTATAACTTGCAATATTGCCTTCGGCGTCCGTACTCGCAGAAGCGAAAAAAGTTGCAAAAATGCCTGCCTGCAAGTCGGCTGACGAAACAGTAATTACCGCCGAGGGGGGCGTATTCAGTTTAAGGCAAAGCTCCCAGATGCCGAACAGCGCCGAGCCCCTGGACTGCCCATACACAGAGTAACCACATCCCGTGGTAGGCGAAAACACAGTAAGCGCAAGACTGACATTCCCGGGGTTTGTCGCAGGCAATTGCACCTCAGTCCACAAGAGAGTTTTCGTATCGAAAGTCCAAATAT
>NZ_JBGCUM010000014.1:0-128470 GCF_054177665.1 Roseateles sp. P5_E8
GGGGCTGGAACGGCTTCGTGCACTTCCAGCGGCGCAAGCTGCACGTGTCCAGCGCTCTGCAAGGTCTGCCTATTGGCATTCGTCCCAGAAGTGGATGCGATGGCGTGCATGACGTGTACTTCTGCCATCAGCGCTTCACCCAGTTCGACCTGCGTGAGCCGCTGTTGGACACTTGAGAAGGTGTTACCCATGTCCTGGCACGGGTGTTACCCATGTCTCCGGTCTATACAGCGCCGCAGAAGAAAGTTACCCGCCCGCCGGGGCGGACTCCCGGCGCGATGCACCGAGCGAAAAGGAACATCGCCAAACAGCCTCAACTTCACCCGAAATGCGCATCGTCAGAGAGCGGGAATCGGGGTCACGGGGATCGAAATGTTGGGGTTCACTGCGTTCACTCCAATCTGCTCGCTCAACATACGAGCAACCCAGCCTCCACGACATCGGTTTCGCGCAGTTGGAATCCGAGGTCCTGCTTGGGGCAGATTTCTAAGCCGTCGCGCTGGATGTGAACGTCAACCAAAACATACTTCTCGGCATCTCCTTTCGAAAAGTACCTGAAGTACTTTGGTGGATCGGCGGCGATGATGCGAACTCCGAGAACGTTGAACGCCTGCTCAAACAAAGCGCCGAGCGTCTCGCCCTCCAGTTGCACGCCTGGATAGGTGACGATCTCTGATAGATCAGGACCCATGTCCCAACGCGGAAACTCGTGTGAGTGAAAAGTCGGCATACAGAAATTCAACGGCTAACGCGAGAAATCGAGAGGCGTGAATCTACCCTTCTCACCTCGCCTCGTGCACATGCACCATAAGCAGGGTCTATTGCCAACGGACGTGCACGACCTTGTAGCCCTTCGCCTTCAACGCCTGCAACAAAAACGGCATCGCCCTCGCCGTCTGATCCTGCGCGTCATGCAGCAGCACGATGCCACCGCCGCTCTTGGCCAACTCGCCCAGCAGCTTGTCCGCCAGCATCTGCGGCGTCTGGTCGGGTAGCCAGTCTTCGGCACCGGCGTCGATGGACATGACGGTGATGGCGCGGTCGGCCAGTGCCTTCAGCAGCGTGGGCGTTTCCTCCAGGAAGGGGAAGCGATAGGCCGCCGGCTCGGCGCCCAGCGCCGCGCGGTACACGGCCACCATCGCGTCGAGGTCGGCCTGCTGCGTGGCCGGTGGCAGTTGCGAGAAATGCTCGTGCCGATAGCCGTGCATGCCCACCGTGTGACCAGCATCGCGCACCTGGCGCGCCAGCGCCGAATGCTGCTGCATCGGCTCGCCGTTCATGAAGAAGCTGGCCTTCACGCATTGGTCGGCCAGCGCCTTCAACACCAGCGGTGTGGACTCCGGCCGCGGGCCGTCGTCAAAGGTCAGCACGACCTCGCCCGGCGCCAACGTCGGCAGCGCGGCGTGCTGGGCCTTGCCCCAGGCCGCGCCCTCGCGCTTGAGTGTCAGCGTGCGTGACGTGCCCAGCACGTCGGGCCCGCAGGCGGGCGCGGAGACGGCCGTGGCCAGCACCATGCTCATCAGCAGCCCCATCAGTGGCCACCCGCCGGGGCGGCCTGCCCGCTGAACTCGTCGGCCTCCTCGTGGTCATGCGGGAAGGGTGCCAGCCAGGCCAGGATGACCGGCGGGACGGAGAAGACCAGCACCCAGCCGAAGAAGCTCAGATAGTTGTGGTCGACGGCATTCCACATGAAGCCGCTGACGGTGCCGGTGCCCCATTTGGTGAGCGCCATGACACCGGTGGCCATCGCGTAATGGGCCATGCGGAAGGGCCCCGGGGCGATCTGCTGCATCATGTAAAGCATGTGGCCCACCGAGCCCATGCCGAAGCCGAACTTCTCGATGGAGACGATGACGGCGATGGTGATCGTGTCGGTCGGCATCGTCTGCGCGAGGTAGAAGTAGGTCAGGTGCGGGATGTTGAGCACCAGGGCCAGCGTGAAGAAGCTGCGGGGCAGCGTGCGCTTCGCGACCAGAAAGCCGCCCAGGAAGGCGCCGGCGATGAAGGTCAGCGTGCCCACGGTACCGTTGATGTGGCCCAGGGATTCGTTGTCCATGCCCAGGCCGCCGGCGGCGCGCGTGTCCAGCAGGAACAGCGGACCGAACTTCTCGATGAAGCCYTCGCCGAAGCGGTAGAAGAAGATGACGGCCAGCATCATCCAGATCTGCGGCTTCTTGAAGAAGGTGATCCAGGCCTCGGCCGTGGCCTGCATGCCGACGCCCAGCCCCTGGCCGTGCAGCGCCGAGGGCGAGCCCGGCGGCAGCACGCGCACGTGATAGATGCCGAAGATAGCCATCGCGGCCGCCGCCATGGACACGACGATGACCCAGCACTGCACCCAGCTCATGCCCATGTGGTTGTGCAGATAACCCGTGAGCGACACGAACAGGCCCGAGCCGATGACGGCGCCCATGTTCCAGCACATGCCCTGCAGGCCGGAGTAGCGCGCTTGGTCGGTCTTGGAGACGGTCGTCATGAAGACGCCGTCGGCGCAGGTGTCCTGCGTGGCGGAGGCAAAACCGACGAGCCAGAAGAAGGCCAGCGACAGTTTGAAAAAGCCTTCCAGCGGCAGGCACAGCGCCACGAGGCCGAGGCCGGCGGCCATCGTGAACTCCATGCTGATGACCCAGAAGCGCTTGCTGCGATAGGCCTCCAGCAGCGGCGCCCACAGGGGCTTGAGCACCCAGGGCAGGTACATCTGCGAGGTGTAGAGGGCGATGTCCTCGTTGGAGACGCCCAGGTTCTTGTAGATGATGGCCGCGACGACGCCGACCATCACATTGGGCAAGCCCATGGCCAGGTAGAGCGAGGGCACCCACGTGAGCGGGTGGCGGTAGGTCTGAGTCATGGTGTGGTGGCCTTCTTGCTGCCGTTGAGGAGGGCGAGGACTTCGATGGCCTCTTTGCCGGATTGCAGGGCTTGCAGCGCAGCGCGCGCGCGTTCTGTGCCTTCGCCGCCATGCGGATTGCTTGCCAGTGACTGCAGGGGGCGCAAGGCTTTGTCGCGGTCACCGGCTTCGAGGTGTACGGCGGCGGCCAGGACGGCGTAGTCGGAGACCTGAGGCTCGAGCACGCTGGCCGCTTCGGCGGCGTTGCTGAGGCTGGCGCTGGGACCCTTGCCGTGGAGTACGCGGGCCAGTTGATAGAGCGTTGGCGCGTCGTTGCGGCGCTGTTTGTAGGCGGCGATCAGGAAGCCGCGTGCCTGGTCCAGCGCCTGAGTTCGATCCGCGCCCTCCGAAAGTGCCGCTTCGGCCTGCCAAGCCCAGCCGAGCAGGCGGTTGGCTTCAAACGGTGCGTCGTCGCGCGACGCCCAGGGCGCCAGGATCTGCAGCGCGTGATCCGCGTTGCCATGGCGGATCTCGGCGTAGGCCAGGGCCCAACGCATCACGTCGGGCGCGCGCTCGCCGCCGGCCCGGCTGACGTTCTCACGCAGACGCTTCAGTGCGGCCTTGCCTACCTCTTCCGCAGGCTCCGCCCGGACCACCAGGCTGTCGAACTCCGCCTCGGCCTCGGCCAGCGGAAGGGTCGTGACGCGCACCTCGACGGCAGGCAGCAGGCTCTGGGGCATCTTGAGCGCAAACATGTTGACCCGGTAGCGGCGCAACTCGTCGTTGAGCTGACTCACGGCAATGCCGGTGGCGGGCTCGAATGCGGCGACGGCATCCTCACCGGATGCAACGCGGCGGAAGTACTCGTTGAAACGCTGGATGCGGGTGCTGTCAGCCAGCATGTAGTGAGTCAACAGCCATGCCTGCGCATAGAAGACGTAGACGTTGCCGACGTCTCGCTCTCCCGTTGGCTTGACGACCGGCTTCAGGAGCTTCTCGGCGTCGATCCAGCGCTCCCTGTCCAGCACCCCCGAACCCAGGCTGCCAGCGCCGATTGCCAACCCGTCGGCATCCATGTATGTGGCGGCGAAAAACTCGGCAAAGCCTTCGACGTACCACATGGGATAGCCCACGCGGGCGTACTGGTACATCAGGCGGTGCGCGTACTCGTGATGGATCACTTTGCCGGAGTAGTCGGACCGGCCCTGGTTCAACCAGATCGAGGCCAGCGCCAGCGCACCATCGCGCCTCAGCAAGAAGACACCGGCGACCTCTTCCGGTGTACCCGGGAAGAAGCTGGCGACGACGTTGCCCTCTTTCATGACCATCTCGAAGGGCGGCCGTTTCAGGCCCTGGCCCTCGGTCACGCCCAGCGTCACCAGCATGGCGGCATGAAGTCGCTCCAGGTTCTGGACCCGCCGCAGGACCTCCGGCCCAGAGGCAAGAGCCAGCACGCGGAAATGCGGCGACTCAGCGCGCTGCCATTGCGCGGCACGGGCCGGCGCCACACCGAGGGACAGCGCGGCCAGCAGCAGCGTCAGCGCCACCCAGTGCGCCAGTGCGGCGGTACGCAGTCCGGTCATGGCATCGTGGCCTTCTTGCTGCCGTTCAGCAGAGCGAGGACTTCGGAGACCTCTCGGTTGGATTGCAGGGCTTGCAGCGCGGCGCGGGCTCGCTCGGTGCCCTCGCCGCCGTGCGGGTTGCCGGCCAGCGACTGCAACGCCGGCAGGGCCTTGTCGCGGTCGCCGGCTTCCAGGTGGACCGTCACGGCCAGGTAGGCGTAGTCGAGCACCTGCGGGTCGAGCATGCTGGCCGTTTCGGCGGCGTTGCTGAGGCTGGCGCTGGGGCCCTTGCTGTAGAGCACGCGGGCCAGTTGGTAGAGGGTGGGTGCGTCGGTGCGTCGCTGCTTGTAGGCCGCCATCAGGAAGATGCGCGCCTGTTCCAGCGCCTGCGTGCGCTCGGCGCCACTGGACGAGGCAGCCGCCGTCTGCCAGGCCCAGCCGAGCAGGCGGTTGGCCTCGAAAGGCGTGTCGCTGCGCTGCGCCCAGGGCGCGAGGATGTCCAGCGCCCGGTCGGCATCGCCGTAGCGAATCTCGCCATAGGCCAGAGCCCAGCGCATGCTGTCGGGCGCGCGCTCGCCACCGGCCTTGGCGACGCGTTCGCGCAGCCGCTCCAGCACGGCCTTGCCATAGGCCGCCTCCGGGCGGCCGTTGATGATCATGGCGTCGAGCTCGGCCTCGCCTTGCTCGCGAGTCAGCTCGGTGATGCGCACCTCGGCCGGCGGGCCGACGGGGTACTCGCTGGCGTAGATCTCACCCTCGGTGAAGTAGGAACGCAGCACGTTGTTGAGCCGGGTCAGCGGGATGCCCGTGGCCGGTTCGAAGGCGGTGAGTGGGTCTTCCCCAGCCGCGATGCGGCGGAAGTAGTCGCTGAAGCGTTGCTTGCGGGCCGGATCCTTCAGCACGTAGTGCGTCAGCAGCCAGGACTGCGCGTAGAAGCTGGCGAAGTAGCGATCGTCGGCCTCTTTCTGGCCCGTCGCCCGGAAGCTGGGCTTGAGCAATTGCTCCGGGCTCAGCCAGGCACGGTCGTTCAGGACAGCGGTCGTGGACATGTTGGTTGCACCGACGACGACGCTGCCGCTGCCGATGCGCGAGGACGCGAAAAACTCGGCGAACCCTTCGACGAACCAGGCCGGATAGGCGCCACGCGCGTACTGGGCCTGCACGCGGTGGGCGTATTCGTGAAAGATCACGCCGCCCGAGTAGTCCTCGCGCCAGGGCGCGTTGACGGCAAAGGCCACAGAGCCGTCGACGCCGGCCATGAAGACACCGGCGAAGTTCCGTTGCCGTAAATGGGGCACGGCCTGGCCAATGATGTCGGGGTCGTTGCTGAGGACCATGGGAAAGGGCGAGCGCGCCAGCTTCTCGTCCACGCGCAGTGCCATCAACGTCGCCTCGTGCAGCCGCTCCAGATCCTGCAGCTTGCGGATGGCATCGGCCTTGGAGATGCTGGTCAGCACCCGGAAGTGCTTGCTCTCGGCGCGCAGCCAGTCCGCAGCCGCCCGGGCCGGCGCGGCGACTACCGACAGCCCGACCAGCAGCAGCACGAGCGCCCTCTTTTTCCAGCTTGTCATCATCGCCTCCGGTTCGGTGGTTTCCTATCGGGACGTCGATGGCCGCTCAGACGGCGTCAACGCCTGCAACGCCGCCGACACATAGACCAGCGGCGCGTTCCAGTTGATGGCGATCTCGTTGCTGGCATAGCTGCAGAAGTGGTCGATGTAGGCCAGCGCGGGCAGTGCCGACGGGTAGGCGGGGCATTGCTTCTGGTCCTGCCGGCCGGGGTTGGGGCCGCCGACCAGGAAGCCGGGCACGGGCGCGTCCACGCCATCGGCCTCGGATGGCCGGTGGTGGGGATGCAGCGCCGGGCGCTGGCCGAAGCCGGTCACATAGCTCTGGCCCAGCGGGTTGCGGCCCAGCACGTAGTCCAGCACGGCCTGCGCGGCATCCAGCTGCGCGCGGTCGTTGCTGACGCGGTAGGCCTGGACGAGCATCAGCGCCTGGTTCAGCGCGTGGGCATTGCTGCCCCAGACGAAGTCGGTCTTGCTCTCCATCGTCACGCGGTAGGCCGAGGCTTTCCAGGTGGCGGCGAGTTCGTCGCCGAAGCCGCGCACGCGCTTCGTCACGAGGTCGGCATCGGCCTTGGTGAGCTTGCTGCGGTGCTGGGCCAGGCTGGCCCACGCCAGGCCGGCGACGTCGCCCCAGCCGGGCACGCGGATGGCCAGCTTGTCCAGGTCCGGCCGGTAGCGCGCCTCGCCGGTGGTGATGAACAGTTCGGCGCCGGCCCAGGCGAATTCGTCGTCGAGCTTGTCGTCGCCATAGCCGCCGGTGCGGATGTCCGGCGGCTGGCGATAGACCTCCTTCGGATGGGCCTGCGCCCAGCCCCAGGCACGCTCGGCGGCGGCGCGCATGCGGGCCGACAACCCCGGCCGCTGCGCCTCGAAGGCCGCGAACACGCGGCTGGCCTGGGCCATGACGGCGGCGAAGTCCAGCGCGGCGGCAGTGCCCTTCTGCACGACGTAGCGCTCGCCCTTGGCGTCGGCCGGCATGACGACGCCGTCGAAGCCCTTGTTGGTGAGCTTGTGATAGACCCCGCCATCCGCCGGGTCCTGCATGGACAGCATCCACTCCAGGTTCCACAGCGCCTCGTCGAGCAGGTCAGGCATGGCATCGCCGCTTTCGGGGATGCGCAGATCCTGGGTCTTGAAGAAGGCCGGGAAATGCTCGTACGCGGCCAGCATCGTGTAGACGGTGATGCCGGAGTTGACGATGTATTTGTTGTAGTCGCCCGCGTCGTACCAGCCCTTGGGGGCGCTGATGACGGTGCCCTCGGGCCGGCTCGCGCTGGCCGCCGAGGCGTGCACGAGGACCTTGTCGTCGGCATGCCCCGCCGGTCGGGCCCAGCGGCCGGCGTGCTGGGCCAGCAGCGGCGTGCTGGCGCGGTTGAAATAGAAGGCCTTGATGAACGCGGCGTTGACGGCGGCATAGGCGTCGGCCGCGATGACGAAAGGCGGCGAGTCGGGCAGACCGTCGATGTGCAGGCGGTAGCGGCCCGGTGCTTTCAGCGCGGAGAAGTCGGCCAGCCGCACGTCCTGGCCGGCGGGCTCCCAGCGCGCCGCGGCACCAAGTTGGCCGCGCAGCAGGGTGCGGCCGGTGTCAGCGTCAACCACGGTGAAAGCCCCGGCCTCGACTGCTGGGAGGGCCGCCAGCTTGGCCGCGCCGGGCAGGTAGCCGACCTGGTTGACGGCGATCTCGCCGGTTTGAACCTGAGCGTGAGCCACGCTGGCAGCCAGCAGGCCGGCGCAAAGAATCTGTCGGTTCATGGGGTGACGATCCAATTGATGTTGTCCACCGCACCGTTGTCCCCACGGGCTTGCAGGCGGTTGCGGCCGGGCCGCAGGATAACGCTGTCCCATTGAGCGATACCGCCTTGCACGGCCTGTGCGGGCAGGTCGACGCCGTTGATGCTGAGCACGGCGCTGCGGCCGTTTGCGTACGCCTTGATTTGCACGGGACCGGCAGCACGCGGCGTGGCGCGGCGGCTGGCGATGTGCATGACGGGCTGACGGCTCCACTGCGCCTGGTAGTAGAGGAAGGCGTCCTTGCGCGTCTGGCGGTCGTAGCTCACCAGGCCCTTGTCGTTGATGCCGGGGCGGTCGCCTTCGTTGCGTCCGGCCGAGGCGAGGTCGAAGCCGACCCAGACGAAGCTGCCCCACAGCCAGGGCCGCGCGGCGATCTGCGGCCAGTAGGCCTCGTGGAACAACGCCTGGTATTGCTCGGGGTGCCAGCGGTCGGTCGGCTTGGGGCGCACGGGCGGGTCCTGCTGGTGCAGTGCGCTGGCGCCGGCTCCGTACTCGGCCACCGACATCGGGCGGGCGGGCAGCGCGGCACGAGCGCGGTCCGCCCAGGGGCCGAAGTCGCTGAACTGGCCGTCGTACCAGCCGTAGTAACGGTTGAAGCCGATGACATCGGTCTGCCGCGCCATCGCATGATCGTCAGCGGCGCAGCAGTGGGCGTAGGCCGTCGCCCGCGTCGGGTCGAGTTCGTGGGCCAGGCGGCTCATATCGGCCAGCAGCTTGACGATCGGTTCGTCCGACCGGTAGACCTCGTTGCCCACGCCCCAGATCACGACGGACGGGTGGTGCTGGTTCTGCTTGACCAGCTCGCGCATCTGCTGGGCGAGGTTGGCGCGGAAGTCCTCGCCCTCGTCCATCGCCGAGTTCAGCGGGATCTCGGTCCAGGTCAGCAGGCCGGCGCGGTCGGCGTTGTCGTAGGCGCGCTGCGGGTGCTGGAAGTGGACGAAGCGCAGGCCAGTCACGCCGAGTTCGTTCAGGATGTGGAAGTCCTCGTCGATCTGCGCGTCGCTGACGGCCAGGCCCTGGCCCGGGCGGCCGCTGTGGAACAGGTTGACGCCGTGCACCGCATGCGGCCGGCCGTTCAGCAGCAGGCCGCGTTGCGGGTCGATCTGCACGCTACGAATGCCAACCGGCAGGGTCAGTGTGTCCAGCACGTCGGTGCCGTCGCGCAGCTCGGCGATCAGCGTGTAGAGGGGGGGGGCGGCCGGGCCTTGCCAGAGGTGAGGCTTGGTCAGCGTCCAGGGCTGCTCGGCGACGACGGTGCTGTCAGGTGCGGCTTGCACAGCCTGCTGGCCTTGCGCCACGACGCGACCGGTGGCGTCGCGCAGGCTGAGGGTTAGCGAAAGGCGCCGGGCCTCGCCGCCGTCGTTGCGCACGCGGGCGCGCAGCGCCAGTTGGGCACGCTCGGCGCTGACCTCGGTGGCCGACACGTAGACGCCCGGTCCGCCGTCGTCGAGCAGGTCGAAGTGGGCGGCAGGCACGGCCACCAGCTTAACGCCGCGGTAGAGGCCGCCGAAGACGGTGAAGTCTCCGCCCAGCGGCGCGACGTGCTTCGCCGTGGCGTTGTCCACGCGCACGGCGATCTGGTTGCGGCCGACGCGCAGCCAGCGAGTGATGTCGATGCGAAAGGCCGCATAGCCGCCGTCGTGCTGGCCGGCGCGCTGGCCGTTGACCCAGACCTCGGCTCGCAGTGCGGCGCCGTCGAACTGCAGGAAGTGGCGCAGCACCGAGGCCGGCAGCTGCAGCTCGCGGCGGTACCAGCCCGGGCCGCGGTAGTAGGCGCCACCGGCCTCGCCGTCGCTGCCGTTCCAGGTGTGCGGCAGGCGCACCGCCGCCCAGGTGGAGTCATCGAAGTCGTTGCCGCTCGCGCCGGCCGCATCGGCGCGCAGGAAGCGCCAGCCGTCGTCCAGCGCGGTGACCTGCCGCGACGCCGATGCGTAGCCGCCGACAACCAGCAGCAGCGCCAGGAGCAGCGGCTTGACGAGGCTCATGGCTTTTGCACGACGACCTTGCCGCGCAGGCCGGTGGGCTGGGCCGGGTCGGACTGGATCATCACCGTCAGCTGCCGCGTCGTCGCGCCCTGCGGCAGCAGCACCGAGAACTCGCCCAGCGCGTCCGTCGTCTTCTCGCCCAGCTTCACGCCGGCCAGCCACACCTGGGCCTTGCCGGCCAGTTCGCGGAAGACGAGGCGGGCGCGGCCGTCGTTGAGGTCGGCGCGCAGGCGCAGGTCGGTGCGGTACAGGCGCCAGGCCGGCACCTCGGCGGCCTGCTTGATCGGCACCTCGCCCCAGCCCCAGGTGTTCATGTCGTTGTCGGCGAGCTGGACGTTGGGGTCAGGTTGTGCGGCTTGCGCGGGCGAAATGCGCCAGTACAGCAGCTGCGTCACTGGTTCGGCGGGGCCGACCGCCAGTGGTGCGGCCGCGGCCTGAACGGCAAGGGTGGTCTCGGCAGGCTGGATCCCGTCGGCCAATGCGCGCAGCTTCACTTCACCGCTGCCCGCGCGCCGGCTTTGCAAGATGACCTGGGCCAGGCCGTTGTAGAGGCTGCGCTCGGGGGCCTTCTCGGACTCATGCGAGTTCGGGTCGCCATTGCCCACGCCGATGATGCTGGCCGCGCCGCTCAGCTCGAAGCGCACCTTGAGGTTTGCCGTAGGCACCGGCCGGCCTTGGGCGTCAAGGGCGCTGACGGTGACGGGCAACGCGTCCAGGCCGTCGCCGGCCAGCGCCTTGCGGTCGGGCGTCAGCAGCAGACGCACGGGCGCGCCGCTGGTCTCGACCACGTCGCGGGCGATCTCCGCGCCGCCCTTCAGCGCGACAGCCTCCAGCTTGCCCGGCGCGTAGGCCACGTCGAAGGTGACCATCTCGAAGGGGTCGACATCGCGCTCGTCCACCACCTTGCCGTTCAGCAGCAGGCGCACACGCGGCGCATTGCTCAGCACCATGACGCGCTGCTTCTGGCCCTCCTGCCCCGGCCAGTTCCAGTGCGGCGCAATCTTGACGACCGGCTGCTCCTCGACCTTCACCCACTGCGCGCGGTGTAGCCAAAAGGCCGTCTTGGCAAAGCCGCACAAGTCCATCGCGCCGAAGAAGGAGCCGGCGCTGGGCCACTCGAAGGGTGTGGGCTCGCCTCGGTAGTCGAAGCCGGTCCAGAGGAAGCCGCCGGCGATGAAGGGCCGCTCGGCGATTGCCTTCCAGGCCTGGCGATGCGTGTTGCCCCAGTAGGCGGCCTCGCTGTCATCCGACGCCATGATGTTGCGGGCGCGGTCGCTCTTGAACTCGCCGCGCGACATGAAGGCGGAGGTGTCTTCCGAGCTGGTCAGCGGCAGCTTGGGGTTGGCCTTGTGGAAGCGGTCGTAGTCATTGATCTGGTAGTTGAAGCCGACCACGTCGACGGCCTGCGACACGTTGATGTCGGCGAACAGGCCGCCGTTCATCGCCGCCGTCACGGGGCGGGTGGGGTCCAGCGCCTTCACGGCAGACACCATGCGGCGCACCATCTCGTAGCCCACCTCGGTGCCCTGCATGGGCTCCTCGTTGAAGACCGACCACAGGATGACGCTGGGGTGGTTGCGGTCGCGCTTCACCAGCCAGGTGAGCTGCTGCATGTAGTCAGGCGACGGATTGAAATTGCGGTTCTCGTCCATGACGAGAAAGCCCACGCGGTCGGCCAGGTCGAGCACCTCGGCGGCCGGCGCGTTGTGCGAGAAGCGGATGGCGTTGACGCCCATGTCCTTGAGCCGCCGCAGCCGAAATTCCCAGATGGCCTCCGGCACCGCGACGCCGACACCGGCGTGGTCCTGGTGGATGCAGACGCCTTGCAGCTTGACGTGCTGGCCGTTCAGGAAGAAGCCGTGGTCGGCGTCGAAGCGGAGGGTGCGGAAGCCGGTTTTGATCTCGGCTTCGTCCAGCGTCTGGCCCGCAGTCAAGCGGGCGCGCACGCGGTAGAGCTTCGGGGCTTGCAGCGTCCAGAGTTTGGGTTGCGCGACGGCGAGCTGCAGCTTGGCGGTACTCGTGCCCAGCGCCTGCACGCGCACCTTGCTGCGTGAACGGGCCACCTCCTTGCCGGCCGGGTCTATCAACGTCACCTCGACCTCGGCGTCCTGGGCTGCTTTGCCGCTGCTGTTCACCTCGATCTCGACCGGCAGCGACCAGCGCTTGCCGTCCGCGCTGACCGGGTTGGCATGGATGCCGTCGGTGGCGATGTGCACGGCGTTGCGCTTGACGAGCCAGGTGTGGCGGTAGATGCCGGCGCCCTCGTACCACCAGCCTTCCATCGCGTCGGCGTCCACGCGCACGGCGATGTTGTTCACGTCCTCGCCGTAGCGCAGATAGGGCGTGATGTCGATGTTGCGTCCGTTGTAGCCCGACCAGTTGCGGTTGACGACGTTGCCGTTGACCCAGACGGTGCTGTGGGTGGCGATGGCGTCGAACTGCAGCTCGATGTGGCGGCCTCGGTCCGTGACGGGCAACTGGAAGTAGCGCCGATACCAGCCGACGCCGCGTTCGCGGTAGCCCTGGGAAAGGTTCTCGTTGGGGTTGAAACCGCCCTCGACGGCCCAGTCGTGCGGCAGGTCCAGGCGGCGCCAGCCGGAGTCGTCGAAGCCGGTCGCCGCAGCGCCTGGGGCACTGCCCGCCTTGGCGCTGTTGTACGAAGCGCCGTGGCCCTTGATGGGCGGCGCGGGCACGTCGCCCTTGTGGAAGAGCCAGTCCTGGTCGAGCGACAGGCGCTCGCGTGGGGCGGCCTGAGCAACGCTGGCGACTGCCAGCAACACCATCAACAGAACGCGACGCCAGGCCATGGTCTCTCCATCAAAAGCAATGAGCCGGTGGGCGCGTGAGCGTCCACCGGCCTACCGGGGCAATAGGCCAGTCAGCCCGTCAGGCCGTCCAGCTCAACGAGGCGCCTTCAGCCAGCACGGGGCTGCGCCGGCCGTCCACGTCCAGGCCCCAGTCGCGCAGCGCGCCCTCGGAAACCCGCGCCGTGTACTGCCCGCCGCTGCGGCTGACCGTGCCGCGTGCCGCGACGTTGCCGTCCAGGCCCACGACCGTGAAGGCCGCGCTCGCGCCGTCGGCCAGCTCGAAGACGCGCAGCACGGTGCCGCTGGCGTAGTCGTAGTCCGGCTTCTCGGTCTCGGCCCCCCAGGCGATGACGCTGCCCGGCGCCGCGTACAGCGGCATGGACAGGAAGCCATGCGTCTCGCGATGCCAGCGGCCGCCTTGCTTCTTCTCGCCGCTCAGCAGATGGGTCCATTTACCTTCCGGCAGATAGAAGTCCACCTCGCCGCTCTCGGTGAACACCGGCGCGACAAGCAGGCTCTCACCGAGCTGGTACTGCCGGTCCAGCGGCGCGCAGGCCGGGTCCTGCGGATGCTCCAGGAGCATCGCGCGCATCAGCGGCACACCCGTCTCCGTCGCCTCGTGAGCCTTGGCGTAGAGATAGGGCATGAGCTGATGCTTGAGCCGCGTGAATGCGCGCAGCACGTCGCAGCTCTCTTCGTCGATGAGCCATGGCACCCGGTAGCTGCTGCTGCCGTGCAGGCGGCTGTGCGAGGACATCAGGCCGAACTGGATCCAGCGCTTGTAGACGGCCGGCGGCGGGTTGCCCTCGAAGCCRCCGATGTCGTGGCTCCAGAAGGCGAAGCCGCAGGAGGTGAGCGACAGGCCGCCTCTGAGGCTCTCGGCCATGGACTCAAACGTGCTCCAGCAGTCACCGCCCCAGTGCACGGGGAAGCGCTGGCCCGACGCGTAGGTGGAGCGGGCGAAGACGATGGCGTCCTTGCCCTGCACTTCTTCCAGCAGCTCGAAGACGGCCTGGTTGTATTGCAGCGCGTAGAGGTTGTGCATCTCGACGGGGTCGGAGCCGTCGAAGTAGGTCACGCCCTCGCTGGGGATGCGCTCGCCGAAGTCGGTCTTGAAGCAGTCGGCGCCCTGGGCCAGCAGGCGCTTCAGGTGGCTCTGGTACCAGGCCTTGGCGGCAGGGTTCGTGAAGTCGACGATGGCCATGCCGGGTTGCCACTGGTCGGTCTGGAAGGTCAGTCCGTTGGTGCGCTTGATGAAGTAGCCGTTCTTGACGCCCTCAGCAAACAGCGGCGACTTCTGCGCCACGTATGGGTTGATCCASAAGCTGATCTTCAGGCCCTTGTCGTGCAGGCGCTTGAGCATGGCCTCGGGCTCGGGGAAGCCGCGCGGGTCCCAGGCGAAGTCGCACCACTGGAACTCGCGCATCCAGAAGCAGTCGAAGTGGAAGACGGCCAGCGGCAGGTCGCGGCGCTTCATCTCGTCGATGAAGTGGGTGGCCGTGGCCTCGTCGTATTGCGTCGTGAACGAGGTCGTCATCCACAGGCCGAAGCTCCAGGCCGGCGGCAGCGGGGCGCGGCCTGTCAGCGCTGTCARCCGGTTCAAGACSGCCTTGGGGTCGGGRCCGGCGATGACGCAGTAGTCCAGGCTTTCGCCTTCRCGGCTGAACTGCACGCGSGCGACCTTCTCCGAGCCGACCTCGAAGGACACCGGGCCGGCCTCGTTGACSAGCACGCCGTAGCCGCGGTTGGTCAGGTAGAAGGGCACGCTCTTGTAGACCTGCTCGCAGGCCGTGCCGCCATCCTTGTTGGTGTTCTCGACGATCTGRCCGTTCTTGACCCAGGGCGTGAAGCGCTCRCCCAGGCCGTAGACGTTCTCGCCGACGGCCAGCGAGAGCTGGTCGTGCATGTGGTTGCCCTTGGCACCCCACTGGATGTARCCCAGGCCACGCCAGTCGCTCTTGGTGAGGATGCGGTCGCCTTCGCGGAAGGTCAGGGCCCAGCCCTCGCCCTTCTTGACGTCGACCGAGATGGCGCCGGAGGTCAGCGTGGCCTTGGTCTCGCCGTTCGTGATCTGCACGGTCGGCTTGCTGGCACCCACCATGGGGATGTGCATCCGCGGCGGGCTGGACGCGGTGTAGTGCTCGACGCTGACGCGAATGACGCCTTCGAGCGGCGAGCTCAGCGTCACGGTCAGCGTGGGGCCTTGCAGCGTGTCGCCACGGTGCTTGATGGGGCGGGTCGTGGCGAGCACGACGAGGCGGTCTTCGTGGACTTCGATCGCGTAGGCCTCGGCCGCGTAGTGCGCGGCGACGCCCGGCTGAAGCATCCACTGTCCGTCAGTGAACTTCATGGGGGTGGTTCCTTGTTGTCTCCGTACGGCTGGCAGCGTTGCCGGCCACTTCACTTCTTTTGATTCTGGTCGCCTAACTCCTCAAGCCGGTGGCGCCTTCACATGGCGGGAAATGTAGTCACCGTGGTCGGGCATGCCGGCCGCGGTCTGGTGGATGGCCTGGCGCACGCGCGAAAAGTGCTGCACCAGGGCGCCTTCGTCGATGTGATCGACGAAGGGGTCATAGGTCTCGGGCCGCAGCCCCAGGCCCATCAGCAGCGACACCCAGGACGGCTCGGCAAAGCTGTCGCGGTCGAGGATGGCGACGCGGCCCGTCGAGCGGAACAGCTCGATCTGATGCGCCAGCGTGTCGGGTATCGGCATGGCCGCGCAGTAGCGCCACAGCTCGCTGTCGCGCCGGTCGGTGAGCTTGTAGTGCAGCGCGATGAAGTCGCGCGTGGACTCGTACTGCTGCGCCATCAGGCGGTTGAACTCGGCCGCCAGATGCGGCTTGCAGCGGCGGTCCGGCATGAACTGGATCAGCCGGCCGACGCCGTCCATGATGAGCTGGATGCTGGTGGACTCCAGCGGCTCCAGGAAGCCGCTGGCCAGGCCGATGGCGACGACGTTCTTCACCCAGCCTTGCTTGCGCCGGCCGGTCGTGAAGCGCAATTGCCGCGGCGTGTCCAGCGCCTTGCTGTCCAGGCCGGCGAGCAGCGTGCTGGCGGCTTCGTCGTCGCTGATGAAGCCGTTGCAATAGACATGGCCGTTGCCGGTGCGGTGCTGCAGCGGGATGCGCCACTGCCAGCCGGCCGCCTTGGCGGTGGAGGTGGTGTAGGGCGTCAGCGGCGCGACGCGTTCGCTGGGCACGGCCTGGGCGCTGTTGCAGGGCAGCAGCGCGCTCCAGTCTTCATACGGCGACTGCATGGCGCCGCCGATCAGCAGCGCCCGGAAGCCCGAGCAGTCGATGAAGAGGTCGCCATCGATACGGCGGCCGTCGGCCAGCTTGACGGCGGCGACAAAGCCGTCCTCGGGCCGCAACTCGACGTCGACGATCAGCCCCTCGATGCGCTGGGCGCCACGCTGCATCGCGTAGTCGCGCAGGTAGGCGGCGTAGAGGCCGGCGTCGAAGTGGTAGGCGAAGGAGAAGGCATTGGCGGCCGAGGGCGCGCCACCCTCCGGCGGCGTGAAGCGGTTGCGATGCGCCATGACGGTGGCCATCGACCAATCCTCGTAGCTCGGCAGGTCGGGCACCTTGCGCTGCAGGCGCAACCAATGCTGCCAGGGCGAGCGGCCGTCAATGGCCGGGCCGAAATCGCCAAAACCGTGGAAGAAGCGGTTGCCGACCTGGCCCCAGTCGCGGAACTCGATGCCCAGCTTGAAGCTGCCCTGCGTCTTCTTGACGAAGTCGGCGCCGTCCAGGCCCAGCGTCAAGTTGTAGGCGCGAATGGGCGGCAGCGTCGCCTCGCCGACGCCGATGGTGCCGATGTCGGGCGACTCGACCAGCACGATCTCCGGCCGCGCCTGACCGGCGCGGGCAAACCGCTGGGTCAGCGGCGCGGCCGCCATCCAGCCGGCGGTGCCGCCGCCCACGATGACGATCTTGCGGATGGGGAGGTCGGAGGGGTCTGAGGGGTCTGACATCGGGGCTGGCATCGGGTCTGGCAAGCGTTGGCCTTACCACTTGAGGCCGCGAGCGGCGCCATCTTCGACGCGCTGTTGTGTTTCGCGCTAGGGGCTTTCACCCAATTTACTTCGTGCGACGGTCGAACTAATATGCTCCAAAACCTGATCAACAGGACATAACAAGGAGACAACGCTTGCAGGCCGAAGCCGCTGGAAGCCAACAACTGCTGAAGGTCATCAACCGCATGGCCCTGGTCAGGCACCTCTGTGCCAACCCGGGACTGTCGCGCGCAGACCTCGCAGGCGCCGTTGGCCTGACCAAATCCACCGTCAGCCTGCTCGTGCGCGAGCTGGTCAACGAGGGCTGGCTGGCCGAGCGCGAAGTTGTCGCTACCGGCGATCTGGGCCGCCGCCCCACCCCGCTGTTTATCGACCCGGCCCGCCTGCTGCTGCTGGGTGCCGAGGTGGGTATCGAGTCGGTGCGTGTCGTCGCGACCTCGCTGACCGGCGAGGTGCTGGCCTGCGCGGTGGCCAACTACGGCGCCAGCCGCACGGCCAAGGCCTGCATCGGCACGCTGGCCACGGCGCTGCTCAAGGTGCGCAAGCAGCTCGACCTTGACCAGCAGATCCTCGGCATCGGCGTGGGCCTGCCGGGCGGCGTCAACGAGGTGCGCGGCGTGCTGCACTTCGCCCCCAACCTGGGCTGGCGCGACATTCCCTTCGGCGCCTTGCTGGGCGAGAAGCTGCAGGACACGTCGCTGGCCGGCGTCTCCCTCTTCATCCAGAACGAAGCCGACGTGGCGGCCCTGGGCGAGCTGGAGTTCAACCCCTCGCCGGCATCCGACCCGCTGCTCTACGTGTCCATCAACCAGGGCCTGGGCGCCGGCGTCATCGTCGGCGACCGCCTGCTGACCGGCAGCCGCGGCTTTGCCGGCGAGGTGGGTCACATGGTGCTGCAGCTCAATGGCCCGCGCTGCTCGTGTGGCCGGCGCGGCTGCGCCGAGGCGTTGATCGCCACGCGCGCGCTGCTGGGTGGCAGTGAGGACGGCACCACGCTGCGCTCGCTGGCCGAGGTGCGCGCCCATCTGGTGGACGAAGACGCCGAGACGCTGAAGGCCGTCAACTCCGCCGGCGGGAACCTCGGCGTGCTGCTGCAGAACCTGGCCACCGCCTACGACCCCGGCTGCATCGTGCTGGGCGGCGCCGTCGTCGAGCTGGGCCAGCCCTTCCTGCAACCCGCGCTGGACGCCTTGCTGGACTACGCCACCGCCGCCAACCTGCCGCCGCCCAGCGTGCGCACCTCGCGCTTCGGCGCCAACGCCGTCGCCGTGGGCGCCGCAGCCCTGGCGCGCTATCGCTTGACCCGCCCTGCCCTACCTTTGGCAAACACCGGCGTGACCCTGGCCGAGGAGGCTGCTTGATGTACCTCGGTCTTGATCTCGGCACCTCGGAAGTCAAGGCACTGCTGCTGGACGGCCGTGGCTTCATCGTCGGCACGGCCGGCAGCACGCTGACGCTGTCCAGCCCGCAGCCGCTGTGGTCCGAGCAGAACCCCACTGACTGGTGGACGGCCACCGAGGCCGCCGTGGCCCAGCTGCGCGCCGCCCACCCGGACGAGTTCGCCGCCGTGCGCGGCATCGGCCTGTCGGGCCAGATGCACGGCGCCGTCCTGCTGGATGAGGCCGACACCGTCCTGCGCCCCGCCATCCTGTGGAACGACGGCCGCTGCCACGCCGAGTGCGCCGAGCTGGAGGCCGCCGCGCCGCGCCTGCACGACATCGCCGGCAACCTGGCCATGCCCGGCTTCACGGCGCCCAAGCTGCTGTGGGTGCGCAAGCACGAGCCCGCCGTCTTCGAACGCGTGAAGACCGTGCTGCTGCCCAAGGACTGGCTGCGCCTGCAACTGACCAGCGACAAGGTCTCCGACCCTTCCGACGCCGCCGGCACGCTGTGGCTGGACGTGTCGCGCCGCGACTGGTCCGACGAACTGCTGGCCGCAACCGGCCTGACGCGTGCCCACATGCCTCGCCTTGTCGAGGCCAGCGAACCCAGCGGCGTGCTCAAGCCAGAGTTGGCGCAAGCCTGGGGCCTGGGCGCGGAAGTCATCGTCGCCGGCGGCGCCGGTGACAACGCGGCCAGCGCCATCGGCATCGGCGCCACGCAGCCGGGCGACGGCTTCATCTCGCTGGGCACGTCCGGCGTGCTCTTCGTCGTCAACGACCGCTACCGCCCCAACCCGGCCTCGGCCGTGCATGCCTTCTGCCACGCGCTTCCCGCACGCTGGCATCAGATGAGCGTGATGCTGTCCGCGGCCAGCTGCTTCCGCTGGTTCTGCAATCTCGTGGGCCAACACGAGAGCGCCCTGCTGGCCGAGCTAACGTCAAATGACAGCGCAGTCACCGAACGGGCGCCGACCTTCCTGCCCTATCTGGCCGGCGAACGCACGCCCCACAACGACCCCTTCGCCCCCGGCGTCTTCCATGGCCTGAAGGCGCAGACGAACCGCGCCGACTGCACMTACGCCGTGCTSGAAGGCGTCGCCTTCGGCCTGGCMGACGGCCTYGCCGCAYTGCGYGCYGCMGGCACCGARGTRGCGCAACTYTCCCTCGTCGGCGGCGGCTCGCGCAGCCCCTACTGGGCRCAGCTGATYGCCGACGCGCTGGAYGTSGAAATCGTCGTCCAYRYCGGCAGCGAAGCMGGCGGMGCACTSGGCGCAGCSCGYCTSGGCTGGCTCGCCACYGGCGGAGCCGTCGACACCGTCTGCACCCGCCCCGCCGTCGCCGCGCGTTTCACGCCCGACCCCGAACGCCATGCCCGCCTGGCCCCCCGCCTGGCGCGCTTCCGTGATCTTTACCAGCGCCTGCGTGGCGCCTGACTTATCCATGAGCTACTTCGAACACATCCAGCCCATCCGYTTCGAGGGCGCCGACAGCCMSARCGACCTGGCCTTCAAGCACTACGACAAGGACCGCATCGTCCTGGGCAAGCGCATGGAAGAYCAYCTGCGCTTCGCCGTCTGCTACTGGCACAACTTTGTCTGGACCGGCCTGGACCCGTTCGGCGGCGCCACCTTCGAGCGCCCCTGGTTCCAGGGYGGCTCGCCGATGGAACTCGCCAAGCTGAAGGCCGATGCCGCATTCGAGTTCTTCGCCAAGCTGGGCGCGCCCTACTACTGCTTCCATGACCGCGACGTCGCTCCCGAAGGCGCCACGCCGCGCGAGAGCCACGAGAACTTCCTGCGCATCGTCGACCTGCTGGGCGAGAAGCAGCAGGCCACCGGCCTCAAGCTGCTCTGGGGCACGGCCAACCTGTTCAGCCACCGCCGCTTCATGTCGGGCGCGTCCACCAACCCCGACCCCGAGATCTTCAAGCTCGCCGCACTCCAGGTGCGCGACGCGATGGACGCCACGCTCAAGCTGGGCGGCGAGAACTACGTGCTCTGGGGCGGCCGCGAAGGCTACGAGACGCTCTTGAACACGCGCCTGGGCCAGGAGCTGGACCAGCTCGGCCGCTTCCTCACGATGGTCGTTGAGTACAAGCACAAGATCGGCTTCAAGGGCGCCATCCTCATCGAGCCCAAGCCGCGTGAGCCGTCCAAGCACCAATACGACTTCGACACCGCCACCGTCTACGGCTTCCTGAAGCGCTACGGCCTGGAGAACGAGGTCAAGGTCAACATCGAGGCCAACCACGCCACGCTGTCGGGCCACAGCTTCGAGCACGAGATCGCCACCGCCGGTGCGCTCGGCATCCTCGGCAGCCTGGACATGAACCGCGGCGACCCGCAGCTGGGCTGGGACACCGACCAGTTCCCCAACAACGTGCCCGAGATGGCCGTCGCGATGTACCACGTGCTGCAAGCCGGCGGCCTGGGCTCGGGCGGCCTGAACTTCGACGCCAAGGTGCGCCGCCAGTCCATCGATGCGGCCGACCTCTTCCACGGCCACATCGGCGGCATGGACGTCTGCGCCCAGGCCTTGCTGATCGCCGAAAAGATGGTCAACGACGGCCGCCTCAAGAGCGCCGTCGACACGCGCTACGCCGGCTGGGACGCACCCGCTGGCCAGGACATCCTGCAAGGCCGCCGCTCGCTCGCCGAACTGGCCGACGGCGTGCTCGCGTCGAACACCGACGTGGCTCCCGTCTCGGGCCGCCAAGAAGTCTTCGAGAACCTCGTCAACCGCTTCTGCGCCTGACCTGGCATGACCCCATCCACCACCCCAGCCCCCACCGCCCGCTCTGCCGGGCGATGTTGATCCCTTTCCCTTCCCCGACGAACCAGCAGTAAGTCCACAGCCCACGGCCCATCGAGGCCAACCAGAGGAGACACAGTGAACAAGTACCAGAGAACCGCCATTTCCCTTGCCGCCGCCCAGGCCGCCCTGCTTTGCAGTGGCCTGGCCATGGCCCAGACGCCGGCCGCCCCGGCCGGTGCCGCGTCGGCGCCTGTCCAGAAGGTCGAGACCGTCGTCATCAGCGGGCGCCGCGCAGCGCTCGAGTCCGCGCAGCGGATCAAGCAGAACTCCGACGAGATCGTCGACTCCATCGTCGCCGACGACATCGGCAAGCTGCCCGACCGTTCCGTCACCGAGGTGCTGCAGCGCGTCGTTGGCGTGACCATCGACCGCACCATGTCCAAGGGCGACCCCGAGCACTACTCGGTGGAAGGCTCCAGCGTCAACATCCGCGGCCTGTCCTATGTCCGCTCCGAAGTGAACGGCCGCGACACCTTCTCCGCCAACGGTGGCCGCGCGCTGAACTTCGAGGACGTGCCGCCCGAGTTGCTCGCCGGCGTGGACATCTACAAGAACCCCTCGGCCGCCCAGATCGAAGGCGCCGTCGGCGGCCTCGTGAACCTGCGCACTGCCCTGCCCTTCGACTACAACGGCTTCAAGCTCGGCGCCTCGGTCAGCGGCAACTACAACGCGCTGCAGGGCAAGTGGGGCCCCGCGGCCTCGGGCCTGATCTCCAACCGCTGGAAGACCCCCGTCGGCGAAGTCGGCATGCTGTTGAGCCTGGCGCACAGCAACAGCACGACCCGCACCGACCTGTGGCAGGTCGAGCCCTATTACAAGGTCGACGGCACGCACTGGGCGCCGAAGGGCGCGCAGTGGCGCGACTCCAATTTCGAACGCAACCGCGACGGCCTCTACGCCGCGGTGCAATGGCGCAAGGAAGACGTCAGCAGCACGCTGACCTACTTCCAGTCCAAGTACCGCATGCAGTGGGACGAGAACGCGCTGTTCGCGCAGACCAACCCCTGGAACCTCGTCATCGGCAGCGACGCCAAGTACGGCAGCAACAACGCGCTGGTGTACGGCACGCTGACCGCGCCGGCCGACGGCGGCGTGAACTTCGGCGCCGACACGCGCTACATGACCCGCAACTCCAAGACCAAGGACCTGGGCTGGAACCTGAAGTGGAAGGTCAGCGACCGTCTGAGCCTCAGTACCGACCTGCAGCTCGTCAAGTCCAGCACCAAGGGCTTCGACTCCACCGTGGCCACGGGCCTGCTGATGCCCAAGGAGACGCTGGACCTGTCCGGCTCGACGCCCCGCGTCGTCTTCGACACGGCCGACCTCGCCGCGCTGAAGGACCTCGGCAACTACTACTGGGCGTTCACCATGGAACACCTGGACAAGAGTACCGCCGAGCAGAAGGCGTGGCGCGTCGACGGCAAGTGGAACTTCGACCACCCCGTGCTGCAGGACCTGCAGTTCGGCATCCGCCTGACCGACCGCGACGCGACGACGGTCAACTCGGTGCAAAGCTACAACTGGGCCGCCATCACGCAGACCTGGCAACGCGGCTGGGACATCAACCACCTGGCCTACCTGAACGACCCGCGCTTCAACGCCCCGGTGTCGTTGCACCAGTTCAGCAACTTCTTCGGCGGCAGCCAGAGCGTGCCGGCGGTCTACGTGCCCAACGTGTCGCTGGCCAAGGACTACCCGGGCAGCTACGTGGCGCTGCACAGGTACCACGACATCCTCTGCGCCGAGCAGACCGCCGCACAGGGCTGGGGCAGTGGCTGCGCGCAATGGGCGCCCGCCAGCTTTGGCACCGACCCGGCCGGCAGCAACGAGCAGCATGAGCGCTCGCAAGCCGCCTATGCCCAACTGCGCTTCGACTTCACCGACGTGGGCACCCCCATCGACGGCAACGTCGGCCTGCGCGCCGTGCGCACGCAGATGAAGGCCAACGGCTACATGGTCTTCACCAACTCGGCGCCGGTGCTGCAGCCGAACCAGACACAGGGCGGCCTGCCGGTGCCGCAGATCCAGAACTTCGGCGTCCCGATCGATGCGCGTCAGACCTACACCGACGTGATGCCCAGCCTGAACCTGCGCTTCAAGGCCAGCGATACGCTGCAGTTCCGCGCCGCGGCGGCCAAAGCCATCGCGCGGCCGGACTTCTCGCAGCTGCAGGCCTACCAGACGATGTCACTGACGACGACCAATCGCACCGTCGGCAACACCATCTTCATCGACGCCGTCAACCTGACCGGCTCGGCCAGCGGCAACCCGCTGCTCAAGCCGGTCAAGTCCGACCAGTTCGATCTGACGGGCGAGTGGTACTTCGCCAAGAACGGCTCGCTGACCGTGGCGCTGTTCAACAAGCAGTTGAAGGACGTCATCGTCAACCAGACGCAGACCGTGCCGCTGAAGGACGCCAGCGGCACGCCGGTGAACTTCACCGTGACCTCGCCGGTCAACGGCACCAAGGGCAGCGCGCGTGGCGTTGAGATCGCCTTCCAGCGTTACCTCGACATGCTGCCGGGCTGGGCATCGGGCATCGGCGTTCAGGCCAACTACACGTATGTGGACAGCAAAACCAAGCTCTACAACCCGGTCCTGAACCCCTACTGCGCCGGCACCAGCGGCAACGCCGACAACCTGAACCTGAACATCAACGGTTGCGACACCGACGGCCGCACCTTCGGCAACCTGCCGCTGCAGAACCTGTCCAAGCAAGCCTACAACCTGGCGCTGCTTTACGACTGGGGTCCGATCTCGGCGCGCGTGGCCTACAGCTGGCGCTCCAAGTACCTGCAGGCCGTCAACGTGAACGGCACTCGCGGCACCGACGGCCATCTGGCCAACGGCGACACCGTCGCCTGGGCGCTGCCGACCTGGAGCGCTGCCTACGGCCAGGTGGACGCCGGTGTCACCTACCGCATCAACGACCACTTCAACGTCAGCTTGGAAGGCCAGAACCTGAACAACGCGCTCGCGAAGCAGTTGATGCAACAGCAGATCGGCATGATGACGCGTGCCGTCAACTACACCGGCCGTCGCTACTCCGTGCAAGGCAGCTACTCTTTCTGATCTGCTGGACTTGATCCGGCGGCCTCGTACCGGGGCCGCCGGTTTTCTATCTATCACCCGAATTCCGATGAAGAAGACGCTTTTTCTTGCGGCAGCTCTCGCGTGCCTGTTCACCGCGCAGGCCACAGGCGCTGCGGAACTGCCTCGCCTCGCCACCCGTGACGGGCGCCACGCACTGCTGGTGGACGGCAAGCCCTTCCTCATCCTGGGCGCGCAGGCCCACAACTCCAGCAACTACCCCGGCGCGCTCAAGCCCGTCTGGGAAGCTGCCAACGACCTCAAGGCCAACACCGTGCTAATGCCGGTGGCATGGGAACAGGTGGAGCCCATTGAGGGCAAGTTCGATTTCAGCTTCGTTGACACCCTCGTCAAGGAAGCGCGCCAGCAGAAGAAGAAGCTGGTGATCCTGTGGTTCGCAACCTGGAAAAACACCAGCGCGCAATACACCCCCGAGTGGGTCAAGCTCAACCCGAAACGCTTCCCGGCCAACATGGACCGCGAAGGCAAGCCCAACTACAGCCTCAGCCCCTTGGGCGCCGAGACGCTGAAGGCGGACAAGAAGGCCTTCGTCGCCTTCATGGCCCACCTCAAAAAGATCGACTCGACGGAGCGCACCGTCCTGATGGTGCAGGTCGAGAACGAGGTCGGCACCTATGGCCTGGTGCGCGACTTCGGCAAGGACGCGCAGGCCGCCTTCGAGCAACCCGTGCCTGCCGCTGTGCTGGCGCGCAAGAAAGCCGTCGTGCCGGCCGCTGCGTCGGGCACCTGGCGCGAGGTCTACGGCGATTACGCCGACGAGTACTTCCACGCCTGGGCCATCGCCCGCTACATCGGCGAGATCGCCGCCGCCGGCAAGGCCGTGTACGACCTGCCGATGTACGTCAACAACGCGCTGCGCAACCCGCTGGACCAGCCGCCCAAGCCCTGGAACAAGGACTTCGCCAGCGGCGGCCCGACCTGGGACGTCATCGACATCTACAAGGCCGCAGCACCCGCGCTCGACATCGTCAGCCCCGACATCTACAGCGTCGAATCCGAGCAGGTGAACGCCAACCTGCGGCTGTTCGGCCGCGCCGACAACGCGCTGTGGGTGCCCGAGATCGGCACGAAGACGGCCTACGGCCGCTTCCTGTACGCGATGCTGGGCCGCGGCGCCATCGGCGTGTCGCCCTTCGGCATCGACTACTTCAACTACACCAACTACCCGCTCGGAACGACCGCCACCGACAAGACGCTGGTGGAGCCCTTCGAGCGCGTCTACCGCATGTTCGCCCCCATCCAGCGCCAGTGGGCGCAATGGGCCTTCGACGGCAAGACGCAGGGTATGGCCGAAGGCGACGACCGCAAGCCCCAGCAACTGGACTTCCCCGGCTGGACGGCCAAGCTGACCTACCGCATGGGCCGCTTCGGTGAGGCCGCCTGGGGCGGTGAGTTCGCCAAGCCGACGCCCGGTACCGACGAGCCCAACGGCGGTGCCGCCATGGCGCAGATTGCCCCGGATGAGTTCCTCATCATCGGCCAGCGCGTGCGCGTGCGCATGGAACCGGCCGAAGGCACGAAGGGCATGCTGCTGCGCGCCGAGCAGGGCCGCTTCGACGACCAGGGCCGCTGGATCATGGAGCGCGTCTGGAACGGCGACCAGGTCGACTACGGCCTGAACCTGCCGGCCGAGCCGATGATGCTCAAGGTCAAGATGGGCCGGCCCCAGCCATGATCCACCGCCGCCACCTGCTGCAGGCTGCGGGCCTGGCGGCCACACTGCCCGCTTCAACCGCCTGGGGCGCGGAAGGCGCGCCAACGTACGACTGGCGCAGCCTGGCCTACGGTGCCGGCGGCTTCATCGATGGCTTCGTCTTCCACCCGCGCGAGAAGGGCCTGCTCTACGCCCGCACCGACATCGGCGGCGCCTACCGCTTCGACCCCGCCGGCAAGCGCTGGCTGCCGCTGCTGGACCACCTGAGCAAGGCCGACGCCGACCTGATGGGCGTGCTCAGCATCGCCGTGGACCCGAGCGACGCCAACCGCGTCTACGCCGCCTGCGGCCTCTACACCGGCGAATGGGCGCGCAAGGCGGCACTGCTCGCCTCCAGCGACCGCGGCGCCACCTGGCAGACCTTTGAACTCGGGCTGAAGCTCAACGGCAACGGCCCCGGCCGCGGCACCGGCGAGCGCCTGCAGGTCGACCCCAGCCGCCCCGAGCGCCTGCTGCTCGGCACCACGCAGGACGGCCTGCTGCAAAGCACCGATCGCGGTCAGAGCTTCAGCAAGCTGGGTGGCTTTCCGGCCAAGCATGTGTCGCTGGTGCTGTTCGCCCCGAACAAAACGGTCTATGCCGGCAGCCACGATCAGCCCGGCCTGTTCGTCTCCAGCGACGACGGCGCCAGCTTCACGCGCATTGCCGAACTACCCGCGCAGGCACCGCAGCGCGCGGCCTTGGGGCCGGACGGCTCGCTCTACGTCAGCTTCTCTGCCGGCGGTGCGGGCACCGTCACCAACCCCGGCCAGGCCAAGACCGGCAGCGTCTGGCGCCGCAGCGCAGACGGCCGCTGGCGCGACATCACGCCCGTCAAACCCGGCGGCGGCCAGAGCTTCGGCTACTCCGGTCTGGACGTCGATGCGAAACGCTCCGGCCGCGTCATCGTCTCCACCATCGAGCGCTGGAGCAACGGCGACGAGATCTATGTCTCCGACGACCATGGCGCCAACTGGGCGCCGCTGAGCCCGCGCTCCACCTTCGATTCGAGCAGCCACCCCTGGCTGCAGGCCTTCCAGAGCAAGACGCAGCACAAGCAGGGCCACTGGCTGGCCGACTTCAAGATCGACCCGCACGACGGCGACCACGCCGTCTACGGCACGGGCTACGGCCTGTGGATGACCGGCAACCTCGGCGCGGCGAAGGTGAACTGGGCCTTCACGGTAGACAACCTCGAAGAGACCTCCGTCATCGCCCTTGAGAGCCCGTCCGGTGGCGCCGCGCTGCTGGCGGCCATGGGCGACGTCTCCGGCGCCGCCTGGGACGATCTCGCTCAGGGCCCCAAGAACGGCCTCTTCCTGCCGGCCGCCGAGACCTGCCGCTCGGTGGCCTACGCGGAGCTGAACCCCGGCATCGTCGCCCGCACGTCGGACGGCGCGGCCAACGGCGGCTACTGGTCGCCCGACGGCGGCGCCAGCTGGCGGCCCTTCGGSCCGTCCACGCGCAACGCCAAGACGCCCGAGGGCTGGACGGCGCCGTCGGGCCAGGTGGCCGTGTCGGCCAAGGGTGGCTTCTTCCTGTGGGCACCCCAGAAACAGGCGGCCCTGTTCTCGCGCGACCGGGGCAGGACCTGGGCAGCCGCCCAAGGCTGGCCGGCTGAGCGCGACGTGGCCCTGGTGCCCGTGGCCGACCGCGCCGTGGAAGGCGTGTTCTACGTCTTCGACCGCGCCAATGGCCGCATCCTCGTCAGCGTTGACGGCGGCGCGACTTTCCAGCCCGGCATCACCGGCCTGCCCAAGCTGCAGAACTGGCAGGGCGCCCAGCTCATCAGCGCGCCGGGCAAGCCGCGCGACCTGTGGCTGGCCCTGCCCGAAGGCCTGCTGCACTTTGCCGGCGTCGACAGCAAGGCCCAGGGCATCCGTCCTGTCGTCGAGCCCTGGCGCGTGGCCGTGGGCAAGGCCGCCGAAGGCGCGGCCTATCACGCGGTCTACGTCTGGGGTCGCGTCAAGGTCGGCGGCCAGGACGCCGAAGGCCTGTTCCGCTCCGTCGATGCCGGCGCCACATGGCAGCGCATCAACGACGACAGCCACCGCTTCGGCCGGCTGAACGCACTGGCCGCCGACCCGCTGGAGTTCGGTGTCGTCTACCTCGCGCCCGAGGGCCGGGGCGTCGTCATCGGCAAGCCCAAGGCATGAAGCGAATCCTCGCCGCTCTGGCCCTGGCGGCCTCGTTGCCCCTGTTTGCTGGCGAGCTGACGTTGCGCTACGCCGCGCCCGCGCCGGACACGCCGCAAGGCTGGGAACAGCAGGCCTTGCCCATCGGCAATGGCCGCCTGGGCGCCATGCTCTTCGGCCAAGTCGCACGCGACCGGCTGCAATTCAACGACATCACGCTATGGACGGGCGACGCCGGGAAGATGGGCGCCTACCAGCCCTTCGGCGACGTCGTGCTGGAGCTGGAAGGCGCCGACGCGCCGGTCAGCGACTACCGCCGCGAGCTGGACCTCAGCCGCGCGCTGAACCGCCTCAGCTACACGCAGCAGGGCGTGCACTTCACGCGCGAGGCGCTTGCCAGCCAGCCGGCACAGGTCATCGCATGGCGGCTGACTGCCAGCCTGCCCGGCCGCTACAACGGCCGCGTCGCGCTGACCGACCGCCACGGCGCGGCCCTGGGCGTGGCCAGCCAGTCGCTGGCCGCCGTGGGCGCGCTGCCCAACGGCCTGGCCTATGCGAGTCAGCTGCGCGTTCTGAACGACGGCGGCAGCGTCACGATCGACGGCAACGCGCTGGTGTTCCGCGGCGTCAGCGCGCTGACTCTCATCCTCGGTGCCGGCACCAGTTTTKCCGATGGCCGGCCGCCGCTGCCGCGCGTGCAGGCTCAGGTCGCCGCCGCCAAGCCGTGGCCGGAGCTGCAAGCCGACCACGAACGTGATGTGCAGGCCCTGCTCGGCCGCGTGCAGCTGGACCTCGGCACCAGCCCAGCCGAGCGCCGCGCGCTGACGACCGACGCCCGCCTGTCCGAATACACGAAGAATGGCAACGACCCCGAGCTGGAAGCCCTCTACTTCCACTACGGCCGCTACCTGCTCGTCAGCAGCTCGCGCGACTCGTTGCCCGCCAACCTGCAGGGCCTCTGGAACGACCACCTGCAACCGCCGTGGAATGCGGACTACCACTCCAACATCAACCTGCAGATGAACTACTGGCCGGCCGAGCCGACCAACCTCGCCGAGGCCGCGCGGCCGCTGCACCGCTTCGTTCAACGCCTGATCCCGGAATGGCGCCGCCCCATCGCCGAACGTGCCGCCCAGGCGCTGAGGGACCCCAAGTCCCTGCCACCCGAGACGCCGCCTTGGGACAACTCGGTCACGCCGCCCATCGAGACCTTCCTCACCGCCGCCGGCAAGCCCGTGCGCGGCTGGACCGTGCGCACCGAGACCAACCCCTTCGGTGCCCAGAGCTATCTGTGGAACATGACCGGCAACGCCTGGTACGCCCGCCACTTCTGGGAGCACTACGCCTTCACGCAGGACAAGGCCTTCCTGCGCAACGTCGCCTGGCCGGTGCTGAAGGAAGTGGGCGAGTTCTGGGAAGACCGGCTCAAGGAACGGCCTGACGGCAAGCTCGTCGCGCCCAATGGCTGGTCGCCCGAGCACGGCCCCATCCAGGACGGCGTGGCCTACGACCAGCAGATCCTCTGGGACCATTTCGACAACATGGCACAGGCGGCAGACGCACTCGGCGACCGCGCCGCGCGTGACCACGCCGCCTCGCTGCGCGACCGCCTCGCCGGCCCGCGTGTGGGCAGCTGGGGCCAGCTGCTCGAATGGCAGACCGAGCTGAAGGACGCCGTGCTGGACACACCCAAGGACACGCACCGCCACGTCTCCCACCTGTTCGCGTTGTTCCCGGGCCGGCAGATCTCCCCCGCCCGCACGCCCGAGCTGGCGGCAGCCGCGCGCAAGACGCTGGCGGCGCGCGGCGACGTCAGCACCGGCTGGTCCATGGCCTGGAAGATGGCCTACTGGGCGCGGCTGCGCGACGGCGACCATGCCCACAGCCTGCTGCGCGGCCTGCTCGCCCAACCCGGCGCCAAGGTGGCTCGACAGGGAGCGGAAGTCCATCAAGGCGGCACCTATCCCAACCTGTTCGACACCCACCCGCCCTTCCAGATCGACGGCAACTTCGGCGCCACGGCGGCGATTGCCGAGATGCTGCTGCAATCGCAGGACGGCGTCATCGACCTGCTGCCCGCCTTGCCGGCCACTTGGGGTCAGGGCTCGGTCACGGGCCTGCGTGCACGCGGCGGCTTCGAGGTCGACATCGCCTGGGCAGGCGGCCGCATCACGAGCGCAACGGTGCGCTCGGTGGCTGGCGCCGGTGGCGGGCGTGTTCGCGTGAGCGAGCGCGTCGTCGAGCTGAAGCTCAAGCCCGGCGAGTCGCGCACGCTGGACGCCAAGGATCTGCACTGACATGAAACAACTCAAAGGCAACCACAGAGGCACAGAGACACAGAGAACGTGGTGGTCCCTCTGTGCCTCTGTGACTCTGTGGTTGCATTCCTCTGCCTTTGCTGCGCCTGCACTGACAACGCAGTCAGTGCCCCTCGACAAAGGCTGGCAGATCGCCGTCACCGATTTCGAAGGCGAGGCCAAGCTGACCGGCGACCGCGTCACCGTGCCCAAGCCGGCCAACCCGCGCGTGCCCAACAGCCACGTCGCCGCCCGCCGCAGTGCCGACGGCGCCGTGACGCTGCAGTTCAGCAACACCTGGATCGCCCAGGCGCGCTGGCAGGACGGCCCGCCGCTGGACCTGAATCCCTATCTCGCCGAAGGCACCGTCGAGTTCGACCTGAACGTCGTCGACCTGGCCAAGGGCGGCATGAAGTTCAAGCTCGGCTGCGGCAAGGACTGCGAGCGCAAGGTCCCCTTCCTGTTCGCCGGCCGAGAGCTGGCCGGCAAGGGCAAGCAGCACCTGTCCTTCGCGCTGAAATGCTTCTGGCGCGAGGGCGATGACTTCTCCGCCGTCAACGTGCCTTTCACGCTGGAAGGCACCGGCAGCGGCGAGCTGCAGATCAGCAAGCTGCGCATCAACAAGCGCGGCAAGGCGACGACGGCCTGCCCCGACTACCGCAGCCAGTCCGTCACGCCCGAGCGGCTGCAGGAAGCGTGGGCCGTCGAGTGGTGGCTGCCGCGCCACGAGCAGAAGCTGGCCGAGATCAAGGCCCACCGCGAGGCCGGCCGGCGTGTCGACCTCGTCTTCCTCGGCGACTCGATCACCGAAGGTTGGGAGAGGGACGGCAAGGCGGCATGGGCGGCAAACTTCGCCAAGTACAACGCGGTGGCCCTCGGCTTCGGCGGCGACCGCACCGAGAACCTGCTGTGGCGCCTGCAGCACGGCGAGATCGACGGCATGAGCCCGAAGGCCATCGTCATGATGATCGGCACCAACAACACCGGCGAGCGGCTGGAAGACCCGACCCTCACCGTGGCCGGCATCAAGCGCAATCTGGACGAGATCCGCAAGCGGCAGCCGCAGGCCAAGGTGCTGCTGCTGGCGCTGTTCCCGCGCGACGAGAAGCCCGATGGCCTCCTGCGGCGTCACAACGCAAAGATCAATGCGCTGCTGCCGTCGCTGGCCGATGGCCGCCAGGTCGTCTTCCTTGACATCGGCCGCGCGCTCACGAATGCGGACGGCACGCTGTCCAAAGACATCCTGCCCGACTGGCTGCACCTCAGCCCGCAAGGCTACGAAATCTGGGCCCGCAGCCTCGATACCACTTTGACCCCTTGGCTGACTCCCTGACGGACAAGCCGCAGTACCTCATGACCGCTCTGACCTACTCCAGCCCCTTCCCCGCCGACTTCCTCTTCGGCGTCGCTGCCGCCGCCCCGCAGATCGAGGGCGCCGCCTTCACCGACGGCAAGGGTGAATCCATCTGGGACCGCTTCTGCCGCACGCCCGGCAAGGTGCATGATGACGACACGCTCGACGTCGCCTGCGACCACTACAACCGCTTCGACGACGACTTCGCGCTGATGGCCTCGCTGGGCCTGAAGTACTACCGCCTGTCCCTCGCCTGGCCGCGCATCTACCCCAACGGCGACGGCGCGCTGAACCAGAAGGGGCTGGACTTCTATCACCGCCTGTTCGCCAGCATGAAGAAGCACGGCATCGAGCCGTGGGTCACGCTCTTCCACTGGGACCTGCCGCAGTCGCTGGAAGACCGTGGCGGCTGGACCTCGCGCGTCACCGTCGACGCCTTCGCGACCTACGCCGACACCGTCGTCAAGGCCTTCGGCGGTGTCGTCAAGCACTGGATCACGATGAACGAGATCCGCTGCTTCACGCAGTTGGCCTACGGCTTCGGCACCAAGGCGCCGGGCCGCAAGGAAAGCGCGGCCGTCGTCAACCAGACCTTCCACCACGCGCTGCTCTGCCACGGTCATGGGGTGAGGGCCGTGCGCGAGTTCGGCGGCGCGGGCGCGGTCGTCGGCCTGACCGACAACCTCGACGTCTGCATCCCCGTCACCGAGACGCCGGCCGACATCGCCGCCGCCAAGGCCTGGTTCCTGGAGATGAATGCGCACGTGCTGGGCGCCATGCACGCCGGCCAGTACCCGGCCGACTACCTGGCCCGCGTGGGTGCCGATGCGCCTTCAGTGCTGCCCGGCGACTTCGACCTCATCAGCCTGCCCACCGACCACCTGGGCCTGAACATCTACACCGGGACCTATGTGCGCGCCGGCAAAGACGGTGCGGCCTTCGAGGCCCTGTCACCGCCCGTCAACTACCCGCGCGCCGACAGCCCCTGGCTGCGCCTGGTGCCGCAGTCCATCTACTGGGCCACGCGCCTGGCCGCCGAGTGCTACGGCCACCAGGCGCTCTACATCACCGAGAACGGCTGCGGCTACAACGACGAGCCGGTGGTGAACGGCGAGGTGCTGGACCTGCACCGCCGCGACTTCCTGCGCAACCACCTGCGCGAGGCGCACCGCGCCATCGGCGACGGCGTGCCGCTGAAGGGCTACTTCCTGTGGAGCTTCATCGACAACTACGAATGGGAAGACGGCTACCAGCGCCGCTTCGGCATCGTGCACTGCGACTACGCCACGCAGGTGCGCACACCCAAGCTGTCCTCGCTCTATTACGCCGACATCATTCGCGAGCGTCGCATCCTCTGACATGAAGCGGGCCGAACCAAGCCGCCTATATTCCCTCGCGCCGCAGCGGGCCTCCGCCCCACACGCGGTCTAACGAGGACTATCCAGATGACTGCCTTCCGCCCCCTGCGCCGCCGCCAACTCTTCGCCGCCGCCGCGTTGCCGGCACTGGCTACCGTCTCGCTCGCAGCCACGCCACAGCGCCGAGGCGCGCCGGTCGCGTTGACTTACGAAAGCCCGTTCCCCGACGACTTCGCGTTCGGCGTCGCTGCGGCCTCCGCGCAGCTCGAAGGTGCCGCCTTCGAAGACGGCAAGGGCGAGTCGGTCTGGGACCGCTTCAGCCGCATTCCCGGCAAGGTCCACAACGGCGACACGCCCGACGTCGCCTGCGACCACTACCACCGCTTCGACGAGGACTTCGCCTTGATGGCCTCGCTGGGCTTCAAGAAGTACCGCCTGTCCATCGCCTGGCCGCGCATCTACCCCAACGGCGACGGCGCGCTGAACCAGAAGGGGCTGGACTTCTATCACCGCCTGTTCGCCAGCATGAAGAAGCACGGCATCGAGCCGTGGGTGACGCTCTTCCACTGGGACCTGCCGCAGGCGCTGGAAGACCGCGGCGGCTGGACGTCCCGCATCACCGTCGACGCCTTCGCCCAGTACGCCGACACCGTCGTCAAGGCCTTCGCCAAGGACGTGAAGCACTGGATCACGCTCAACGAGATCGTCTGCTTCACGCTGCTGGGCTACGGCACCGGCACCAAGGCGCCGGGCCGCAAGGAGAGCGCCAAGGTCGTCAACCAGACCTATCACCACGCGCTGCTGTGCCACGGTCATGGGGTGAGGGCCGTGCGCAAGTTTGGCGGCGCGGGCGCCGTCGTGGGCCTGACCGACAACTGCGGCGTCTCCGTGCCCGTGACGGAAACGCCGGCCGACATTGCCGCCGCCAAAGCCTGGTTCATCGACCGCAACGCCCAGGTGCTGGGCGCCATCCATGCCGGCAAGTACACCGCGAATTTCCTGGCGCGCGTGGGCGCCGATGCGCCCGACGTGCAACCGGGCGACTTCGCCCTCATCAGCCTGCCGACCGACTTCCTCGGCCTCAACATCTACAGCGGCACCTTCGTGCGCGCCGCCAAGACGAGTACCGGCTACGAGGCACTGCCTCATCCCGTCAACTACCCGCGCGCCGACAGCACCTGGCTGCGCCTCGTGCCGCAGTCCATCTACTGGGCCACGCGCTTCTGCCACGAGGTCTACGGCCACCCGGCGATCTACATCACCGAGAACGGCTGCGGCTACGACGACGAGCCGGTGGTGAACGGTGAGGTGCTGGACCTGCACCGCCGCGACTACCTGCGCAGCTACCTGCGCGAGGCGCACCGGGCGGTGGCCAACGGCATCCCGCTGAAGGGCTACTTCCTGTGGTCCTTCATCGACAACTACGAATGGGAAGACGGCTACCAGCGCCGCTTCGGCATCGTCCATTGCGACTTTGCGACCCAGGTCCGCACGCCCAAGTTGTCCGCCCGCTATTACTCCGACGTCGTCAAGACAAGAAAGATTCTGTGAACGCCAGCACCCTCCACATGGCGCACGCGGCGCCAGCGGCCAACGAGCGCCTGCCCCTCAAGCAGAAGATCGGCTTCGGCATCGGCTCCATCCTCGACATGTGGGGGCACTGGCTCTACGCGTCGCTGGCCTTCCAGGTGTTCAACATCTTCCTCGGCGTGGCGCCCGGGCTGATCTCGACGGTGCAGGCGATCAAGATCGTCATCGACGCCGGCTCCGACGCCCTCTTCGGCTGGCTCTCCGACAACACCCGCTCACGCTACGGCCGCCGCCGGCCCTTCATCCTCGTCGGCGGCGTCCTCGCCGGCATCGGCCTGCCGCTGATGTTCGCCGTCGGCAAGGGCTGGACCGACATGCAGTACTTCTGGTTCATGTTGGTCAGCATGATCATCTACGTGCCGGTGATGAGCTGCTTCAACATGCCCTGGGTCAGCCTCGGCGCGGAGATGACGCCCGACTACCACGAGCGCACCACCGTGATGGCCGTGCGCAACGCCATTCAGAAGGGCCCCGAGCTGGCGATGTTCTTCGCCGCCCAATTCACGACGCTGTCCTTCTTCCACGATGCGAAGGGCAAGCCCGACATCCTGCGCGGCGCCCAGGTCTACACCGGCATCCTCGGCGCCATCATGGTGGCCGTCTCCATCGCCATCTTCCTGCTGGTGCGTGAGCGGTACTACGAGAAGCTGGTTTCGCACTCGCAGGCGCGCATCCCACTCGCCGACACGCTGTGGCGCACGCTGCGCTGCAAGCCCTTCCGCGCCGTGCTCACCATGTCGCTGGCCTACAGCATCGGCACCGCGATGGTGGGCGCTTTAGGCTACTACGCCACTGTCTATTACGTCTGCAAGGGCGATGTGGTGCTGGCCTCCCAATGGAACACCGCCATGGGCCTGGCCGGCATGGGCTTCGGCTTCGCGGGCATCCCGTTCTTCGCTTGGATCTCGCGGCGCTGGGGCAAGCGCACGGGCCTGGCCGTCGTCTTGACGCTGGCCATCTGCGCCTTCATCGGCGACTGGTGGCTGTACGACCCCGAGCTGCCCGTGCTGCAGCTGTTTGCGTGCGGCTTTGTCGCCTTCACCGGCGCGGGCTTCTGGACGCTGTACACCGCGACCATCGGCGACGTCGTCGACTATGACGAATTGGAGACCGGCCAGCGCCGTGAAGGCTCGTTCTCGGCCTGCCAGTCCTGGATCTCCAAGGTCGGCATCGCGCTGGGCGTGGGCGCGTCGGGTTGGATCCTGCAGTTCACCGGCTTCGATGCGCACATGGAAGGCGCGCAGGCGCCCGAGGCCATCTTCTGGATCCGCATCCTGCTGTCGGGCATCCCGGTCATCGGCCTGGTGCTGGCGCTGATCGCCATCCTGCGCTTCCCGCTGACCGAGGCGCGCATGCTGGAGATCCGCGGCAAGCTCGAGGCGACGCGGGGAACGGTATGAGCATGTCGCGTCGTGTGGCGATGCAAGCGGCACTGGCCGGTGCTGCGGCAAGCCCGGCGTTGGCCGCGCCGCGCTTCGCCGCCGGCATCGAAGGCCAGCGCAAGGCCGACCTGGGCAACGGCACCTACCTGAACCCCATCGTCGCGGGCGACCACGCCGACCCCACCATCCTCAAGGACGGTGCCGACTACTACATGACGTTCTCGTCCTTCCAGTCCTACCCGGGCGCCGTCATCTGGCACTCGCAGGACCTGGTGAACTGGACGCCCATCACCGCCGCGCTGACGCAACCCATCGGCACCGTCTGGGCGATGGACCTCATCAAGCACGCGGGCCGCTTCTACATCTACATCCCCGTGCTGCAAGACGCCGGCACGGGCATCTACGTCACGCACGCCGACGACATCCGCGGCCCCTGGAGCGCGCCCGTCGACCTGAAGGTGCCGGGTTGCATCGACCCCGGCCATGTCGTGGGTGAGGACGGCAAGCGCTACCTCTTCGTCAACGGTGGCCGGCGCATCCGGCTGAAGGACGACGGCCTCGCCACCGACGGCGCGCTGGAGAACAACGCCTGGAAGCCCTGGCAATACCCCAAGGACTGGGTCGTCGAGATGTTCGCGCCCGAGGGCCCCAAGCTGTTCAGGCGCGGCGAATGGTTCTACCTGATCAGCGCCGTCGGCGGCACGGCCGGGCCACCCACCAGCCACATGGTCACCGTGGCTCGCTCGCGCTCCGTGCACGGGCCGTGGCAGGACGCCCCCAACAACCCCATCGTGCGCACGACGAGCGCCAGCGAACCGTGGTGGTCGCGCGGCCATGCCAGCGTCGTCGAAGGGCCGGCGGGGGACTGGTGGATGGTCTATCACGGCTACGAGAACGGTTTCCGCACGCTCGGCCGCCAGGCACTGCTGGAACCCGTCGAGTGGACCAAGGACGGCTGGCTGCGCGCCCGGGGCGGCACGCTGGACAGACCTCTGCCCAAGCCGCGCGGTGGCAAGGCGAGCAAGGCGGGCTTTGCGCTGTCGGACGATTTCTCCAGCGGCAAGCTGGGCCTGCAATGGGCCTTCCACGCGCCCGGGCCGGACGAGGCCAAGCGCCTGCGCTTCGAGGACAAGTCGCTGGTCATCCGCGGCAAGGGCAAGTCCCTGCCCGACTCGTCGCCGCTGACCTGCCAGGCCGGTGACCGCAGCTATGAGGTGAGCGTCGAACTCGAGATCAGCGGTGACGGCCACGGCGGCCTGGCGCTGTTCTACGAGGAGCGCGGCCATGTGGGCCTGGGCTTCAGCACGACGCAGATGCTGACCTATGGCTATGGGCAGGAGCACTCGTGGATGCGCGAAACGCTATCCACAACTGCGGCCACACGCCGCGTCCACATCCAGTTGATCAACCGCGAGAACGTCATCACCTGGCGCTACTCGCATGACGCTGGCAAGACCTGGAAGCAGCACTCCTGGCAGATGGAGGTCTCCGGCCTGCATCACAACGTCTTTGGCGGCTTCGTCAGCCTGCGGCCTGCGCTGTTCAGCGCCGGCGCCGGCGAGGTGCGTGCCCGCAACTTCATCTATCGAGGACTCGCATGACTTCCCGCCGTCAACTGCTCGCCGCAGCCGCCGCCATGCCCCTGGTCGCCCACGCCGCCACCGCCCAACAACGCCGCATCGTGCTGGACCTGACCCAGGCCAAGCAGCCGGTGGATCGCTTCTTCGATCATTGCTTTGGCGCCGACTACCCCGGTACCACCTACCGCCCCGATGCGCTCGCGCAACTGAAGACGGCCGTGGACGAACTGGGCTTTCGCTACCTGCGCTTCCACGCCATCTTCCACGACGTCTTCAAGACGGTGACGCGCGACRCGGCCGGCAAGCTGGTGTTCGATTTCACCGGCATCGACAAGCTCTACGACGCGATGCTGGACCGCCGCATCAAGCCCTTTGTCGAACTGGGCTTCACGCCGCTGGCGCTGAAGACCTCGGACAACAAGATCTTCTACTGGGAAGGCAATACCTCCCACCCCGAGCCGGCCGGCTGGGTGGCGCTCATCGACGCCTTCATCCGCCACCTGCTGGCGCGCTACGGCGCCGCCGAAGTGCACGACTGGTATTTCGAGGTCTGGAACGAGCCCAACCTCGACGGCTTCTGGGAAAAGGCCGATCAAAAGGCCTACTTCGACCTCTACACGCACACCGCCAAGGCGATCAAGGCCGTCAGCCCGCTGCTGCGCGTGGGCGGCCCATCCACCGCCGGCGCGGCCTGGGTGCCCGAGTTCCTGGCCCACGCCAAGGCGACGAACACGCCGGTGGACTTCATCACCACGCACACCTATGGCGTCGATGAAGGCTTCCTGGACGAGTTCGGCAAGGAAGACCGCAAGCTGTCCAAGTCGCCCGACGCCATCGTGGGCGACGTGCGGCGCGTGCGCAAGGAGATCGAAGCCTCGCACCTGCCCGGCCTGCCCCTCTTCTTCACCGAGTGGAGCAGCAGCTACAACCCGCGCGACCTCGTGCACGACAGCTACATGAGCGCGCCCTACGTGCTCACCAAGCTGAAGCAGACCCAAGGGCTGGCCCAGCACATGAGCTACTGGGTCTACAGCGACCTGTTCGAGGAGCCCGGCCTGCCGGACGCGCCCTTCCACGGCGGCTTCGGCCTGATGACGCGGGAGGGCATCCGCAAGCCGGTGTGGTTTGCGTACAAGTACCTCGCCGCGCTGAAGGGCAAGGAGGTGCCGACGAGCGACGCTTCCACGTGGGCAAGCATTGACGGCGACCAAGTGCAGGCGATCGTGTGGGACTGGCGCCAGCCCGACCAGACCGCGAGCAACCGCAGCTATTTCGGCAAGCCGCAGCCGGCCCGGGACGCAGGTAGCGTGGCGGTCGAACTCCGCCACCTCCCGCCCGGCCGCTACACGCTGACGCAGCGCCGCACCGGCTACGAGATCAACGACGCCCACACCGCCTACCTGAAGATGGGCTCGCCCAAGAACCTGGACGCGAAGCAGCTCACCACGCTGCAAGGCCTGACGACCGACAAGCCCGAGGTGCAACGCGAGCTGGTGGTCGGCGCCGCCGGCACTGCCACCGTGAACCTGAAGCTGCGCAGCCACGACGTGGTGCTGCTGAGCCTGAAGAAGGTCGGCGCGTGAAGCGTCGCGAGGCCATCGTCGGGCTGCTGCCGCTGGCGGGCTGCGGTGGTGGTGGTGGCGGCGCATCCGCCGGGCCTTCGCCCGCACCGTCGCCCGTGGCGACACCATCACCCCCACCCCCGGCTCCGCCACCACCGCCCGCTCCCCCGCCGCCGCCCACTACCGGCATGCGCGATCTCACCAGCCTGCAGCTCAGCAAGCTGATGGGCTCGGGCTGGAACCTCGGCAACTCGCTGGAAGCCATCGGCGGCGAGACGGCCTGGGGCAACCCGGCGACGACGCAGCTGCTGATGGACGCCGTCAAGGCTGCCAGCTTCAAGTGCGTGCGCATCCCGGCCTCGTGGAAGCAGTACGCCGACGCCAGCGACAACCTCTCCGCCACCTGGCTGGTCCGCGTGGCCGAGGTGGTGGGCTTCGCGCAGAAGGCCGGCCTCTACGTGATGCTGAACATCCACTGGGACGGTGGCTGGATGCAGCCCACTTTGGCCGCCCAGGCCGTGGCCAACGCGCGCATCACCAAGTTCTGGACGCAGATCGCCAACCACTTCAAGAGCTACGACGACACGCTGCTGTTCGCCGGCACCAACGAGGTCATGGTGGACGGCGACTACGGCACGCCCAAGGCCGAGTACGCCACCGTGCAGAACGGCTTCAACCAGCAGTTCGTCAACGCGGTGCGCGCGACCGGCGGCAACAACGCCGTGCGCCACCTCGTTGTGCAGGGCTTCAACACCAACATCGACCACACCGTCGCCTTCGCCGTCATGCCCACTGACACCACAGCCAACCGGCTGATGATGGAAGTGCACTACTACGACCCCTACAACTTCACGCTCAACGACAAGAGCGCGATCTGGCAATGGGGCGCCGGTGCGACGAGCGCGGCGAACACCGAGACCTGGGCCAACGAGGCCTATGCCGACGCGCAGTTCCAGAAGATAAAGACCGCCTTCGTCGACAAGGGCATTCCCGTCATCCTGGGCGAGTTCTGCGCGACGCGCCGCACCGAGTACGCGGGCACCGAGCCCTACCGACTCGCCTGGAACAAGTACGTCGCCCGCGCCGCCTGGACGCGCGGCGCCGTGCCCGTCTACTGGGACGCCGGCGCCGCCACCGAGAACCACAGCTCCGGCCTGTTCAACCGCACGAGCGGCGCGCAGGTCTACCCCGACATCATCAAGGCCCTGGTCGACGCGGCGAGCTGAGCCGCTGCGACCGAACACGCACACAGGATTCGTGGCGCTGCCGGACAAGGCGGCGCCCGTACCCCGGCGCAGGCACCCGACATGAGGTGCCGCGCCACCACCAGCCCCCTCAGGAGACAAACCCATGAGATCGAAAGTCTGGACAAGCCTGTGCGCCGCGGCGCTCGCCCTCGCCGGCAGCGCCACCGCCGTTGCGCAAACCTGCACGGCCACGGCCATCAACCCCTACGTGAAGGTCGGCAGCGGCAGTTGGACCAACACGGCCACCGCCACCGTCGCCGCCGGCACGGCCTTCTCGTTCGGCCCCCAGCCCACCTCGGGCGGCAGCTGGGCCTGGAGCGGCTGCGGCAGCAGCGGCACCGCCCGCCAGCAGAACCTCACGGCCAAGGCCAGCTGCACCGCCACGGCCACCTACACCAACAGCTGCGGTGCCAAGAGCACGCGGGCCTTCACGATCACCGTGCCCGGCATGCGTGACCTGACCAGCCTGCAACTGAGCAAGCTGATGGGCGCTGGCTGGAACCTCGGCAACTCGCTGGAAGCCATCGGCGGCGAAACCGCCTGGGGCAACCCCGCCGCCAACCAGGCGCTGTTCACCGCCATCAAGGCCGCCGGCTTCAAGACCGTGCGCATCCCCGTGTCGTGGAAGCAGTACGCCGACGTCAACGACAACATCAGCGCCACGTGGATGAGCCGCGTCACCCAGGTCGTCAACTACGCCAGGACCGCCGGCCTCGTCACCATCATCAACGTGCACTGGGACGGCGGCTGGATGCAGCCCACCTATGCGAACCAGTCGCTGGCCAACGCCCGCATCACCAAGTTCTGGACGCAGATCGCCAACAACTTCAAGGGCTATGACGACACGCTGCTGTTCGCCGGCACCAACGAGGTCATGAAGGACGGCGACTACGGCACGCCGACGGTCGAGTACTACACGGTGCAGAACGGCTTCAACCAGACCTTCGTCAACGCCGTGCGCGCCACTGGCGGCGGCAACCTGGCCCGCCACCTGGTCGTGCAGGGCTTCAACACCAATATCGACCACACGGTGAACTTCGCGACCGTGCCGAATGACTCGGCGACCAAGCGCCTGATGATGGAGGTCCACTTCTACGACCCCTACAACTTCACGCTCAACGAGAGCAGCACGATCTGGCAATGGGGCGCCGCTGCCACGAGTGCAGCCAACACCGAGACCTGGGCCAACGAGTCCTTCGTGGACGCGCAGTTCCAGAAGATGAAGACCCGCTTCGTCGACGCCGGCATCCCCGTCATCCTGGGTGAGTTCGGCGTCATCCGCCGCACGGAGTTCTCGGGCTCGGACACCTATCGCAGCAACTGGACGAAGTACGTCGCGCGCTCGGCCTGGACGCATGGCGCCATCCCCGTCTGGTGGGACGCCGGCTCGCCCAACGCCAACCACAGCATGGGGCTGTTCGACCGCAGCAGCGGCGCGCAGGTGCATGGTGGCCTCATCAGCACCATCGTTAACGCGGCGAAGTAAACCGTGCATCGGCCGGCGCTCTTCACAAAGCGCCGGCCTTTTCGAAGAACAGAACATCCATGAAGCTCATCGCCACTCTCGTGCTCGCCCTCGCCTCGCTGGCCGCCCAGGCCGCCCCCTGGCGCGAAGTCAGCAGCCCCGACCTGGCCCGCGAGATGGCGCCCGGCTGGAATCTCGGCAACTCGCTGGAAGCCATCGGCGGCGAGACCGCCTGGGGCAATGCGCGCACGACCCAGCCGCTCATCCAGGCCGTGAAGGCCGCCGGCTTCAAGTCCATCCGCATCCCGCTGGCGTGGAAGCAATACACCGACGCGCACGGCCGCATCAAGGCCGACTGGCTGGCCCGCGTCACCGAGGTGGTGGGCTGGGCACGCGAGGCCGGTCTCGTCGTCATGATCAACATCCACTGGGACGGCGGCTGGATGCAGCCCACGGCCAAGCACCAGGACGAGGTCAACAAGCGCCTGGCGACCTACTGGACGCAGATCGCCGAGCACTTCAAGGACCACGACGAAGGCCTGCTGTTCGCCGGCACCAACGAGGTCATGGTCGAGGGCGACTACAGCAAGCCCAAGGCCGAGTACGTGAAGGCCCAGAACAGCTTCAACCAGACCTTCGTCACCGCCGTGCGCGCCACCGGTGGCCACAACCCGCGCCGGCATCTGGTCGTGCAGGGCTTCAATACCAACATCGACCACACGGTGGCTTTCGCCGTGCTGCCGCAGGACCCCACGCCCGGCCGGCTGATGATGGAAGTCCACTACTACGACCCCTACGAGTTCACCTTGCAAAACGAAGGCAAGGTCTGGCAATGGGGCCGCATCGCGGCTGACCGCAAGCTCACCGCCCCCTGGGGCGGCGAGAGCCACGCCGACAAGCAGTTCGACAGGATGAAGACACACTTCGTCGCCAAGGGCGTGCCCGTCATCCTGGGCGAGTACGGCGTCGTCACGCGCCCTGCCCAGGCCGGCGCCGCGCGCTACCGCGCCTACTGGAACGCCTACATCACCCGCGCCGCCCATGAGCGCGGCATCGTGCCGGTCTACTGGGACAACGGCGTCTATGGCAAGAAGGAAGGCTTCGCCGTCTTCGACCGCGCGACCGGCCAGGTGCTGGATGCCGAGTTGCTGGCGGCCATCGTCGGGGCGGTAGGCCCGCGCTGAAGGTCGCCAGGGCAGGTCAGATGTAACAACTGAGCCTCGGCGGCGCCTTTTGCTGCGCTATCAGGTGTACCCATCTGCAAAGAGGAAACACCCGATGAACCCGACGAGATACCTCCGCCTGCCCGCGGCCGCACTGGCGTTGCTGGTCGCCTCGACAGCCCAGGCCCAGTACGGCGACGCCTATCACGCGCCCGACCGCCTGAAGCTGCAACAGATGGCCGGCCAACGCGCCCGCCAGCAGGCCGACGAGCACCGTGCGCGGATCAGTGCCGCCGGCAGCAGGCCCGCGCCCGCGCCGCTCATCAACTTCGGCGCCAGCAGTTCGACCTGGGCGGATACCAGCCGCATGGAAGCCCAGGGCCAGGCCGCGGCGCGCATCGACGCCCGCGAGCGGGCCTTCCAGGCCAAGTTGCAGCGCATGGACACTTTGATTGCGCAGCGCGGCCTGCAACGCCGCGTGGAGGACTACGAAGGGCTCATGGCCGCCGCCATCGACGCCGGCCACGATGCCTACTGGGCCAGCCGCACCATCGGCGCCAGCCGCGCCGATTTCGCCGAGCGCCTGGCGCACGAGCAGCAGAAGGCCGCCGCCGGCGCCTTCAGCGGCAGCACGCGCGCCAGCTGCCAGGGCGACTGCAGCGAGACGCTGCGCGTGGCCGGCGGCCACAGCTACGAGGGCCAGACACTGAACGGCCTGCCGCACGGCAATGGCATCCTGGCCTACAGCGACGGCACGCGCCTGCGCGCCCAGTGGACGGCGGGCCGCGCGGGCGGGCCGATCCGCCTGCAATACCCCAGCGGCAACGTCTACGAGGGCGGCTTCGATGGCAGCCACTTCAGCGGCGCCGGCCGTCACATCTTCAAGGACGGCGGCGTCGACAGCGGGCTGTTCACTGCCGGCAAGCTGGACGGCCCGGCCGAGCGCCTGATCATCGGCAGCACCGGCTCGCGCGAACTGCGCCGCGGCCGCTACAAGGTCGGCGTGCCGGTGGGCGTGCACGAGAGCAGCTTCGAGAACAGCAAGCGCAAGCGCGTCGTCGAGGACTTCGACAACCCCGCCGCCAGCCGCGCCGAATGGGTCGATGGCAAGGTCTTCGTCGGCGTGCTGGACAACGGCGTGCCGGTCACGGGCACGCTGACCTATGCCGACGGCAGCACTTTCACCGGCGTGTTCCATGCCAACGGCGTGCCGCGTACGGGGCTGTTCAGCAGTGCCAGCGGCGCGTCCCAGTACGGCCACTACAACGAGGCGGCCAAGCGGCACGGCTATGTCGCGTTGACCTACACCGATGGCAGCGCCGCCGAGATCATGCACAACAACGACGCCTGGGCCGGCCCCATCCTGCGCACGCAGCCCAATGGTGATGTGCTGACCGGCATCACCACGCGACCGGGCTTCAGGGTCTGGGGCGTGCTGCGCGCCAACGGCGCCGATGCCGCGGCCGCGCGGCCGGCGGCCTTGACCGAGAAGGGTGAGCTCGTCATGCTGCCCGAGGCCGACCACGCCGCAGCGCGGGAAGCGGCCCAGGCCACAGCGCAGCTCATCACGGCCGAGCGGGAGAAGCTGCGCAAGCTGCTGGGCGCGTGAACGTCCACCCCTGCCCTCATCAGCGCCATCGTCAACGCCGCCAAGTGAGGCACGCACTTCGACTATCCTGTTAGCACTCAGGCGGCCCACCTGCGGGCTGCGGAAAGTCGAAGTGCACAACAGCAGCCGATCACAGGCGCCTGCGAAGGAGACCCCGGCCTTTCTGCTCGACCAGCCGGCCGGTCTGCGGGAGCGCCGCCATGCCCTCATCGTCGCCGCCATCTCGGTTGCGCTCTTCGCTGCGCTGGTGCCCTTTGCCAAGCTGAAGCTGCCGCCGGTACCGGCCTTCATCCCCATCTACCAGTCGGCGCTGGTGCTGACCGACCTCATCACCGCCGTGCTGCTGTTCGGCCAGTACCGCATCCTGCGCTCGCAGGCCCTGCTCCTGCTGGGCTGCGGCTACCTGTTCACCGCCCTGCTGACGACGGCCCACACGCTGACCTTCCCGGGCCTGTTCAGCACCACCGGCCTGCTCGGCGCCACGACGCAGACCACGGTCTGGCTCTACATGCTGTGGCACGGTGGCTTCCCGCTCTTCGTGCTGGGCTACGTCGCCCTGAAGAACGCGCTGAAGGGCGCGGCCCCTGTCGCGGCGCCGGCGCTGGTGTGGCCGGCCGTCACGCTGGCTGCAGCGGCGGCCTGCATCGCGCTGGCCACCTCGGGCACCACCTGGCTGCCCGACCTGCTGGTGGGCGGCCGCTATTCGACTAGCTTTCTAGTCACGGTCGGCTGCGTCTGGGCCTTCAGCCTGGTCGCGCTGGCGGCGTTGTGGCGGCAACGGCCGCGCACCGTGCTGGACCTGTGGCTGATGGTGGTCTGCCTGGTCTGGCTGCTGGACATCGCGCTGTCCGCCGTGCTGAACGCGGCGCGCTTCGACCTCGGCTTCTACGCCGGCCGCATCTTCGGCTTCATCGCCTGCTCGGTCGTGCTGATGGAGCTGCTGCTGGAGAACAGCGCGCTGTACGCGCGCCTGTTCAAGGCCTGGGAGGCCGACCACCAGCAGAGCGAGGCGCTGGCGGCCGCCCGCGACGAAGCCCAGGCGGCCAACGCGGCCAAGAGCCTCTTCCTGGCCAGCATGAGCCACGAGATCCGCACGCCGATGAACGCCGTCATCGGCCTGACCAACCTGGTGCTGGAGACGCGCCTGGACGCCCGCCAACGCGACTACCTCGGCAAGGTGCAGACCTCGTCCAAGGCGCTGCTGGCGCTGCTCAACGACATCCTCGACTACTCCAAGATCGAGGCCGGCAAGATCACGCTGGAGGCCGAGGAGTTCAGTCCCGAGGAGTTGATCGAGAACGTCGGCCACCTGTTCTCGGCGCGGCTGGAGGAGTCGGGGCTGGACCTGCTGTTCGAGTTCGACGAACACATGCCCGACCGCCTGCTCGGCGACGCGCTGCGGCTGACGCAGGTGCTGAACAACCTCGTCGGCAATGCCATCAAGTTCACGCCCAAGGGCGAGATCGTCGTGCGCACCGAGGTGCTGGGCGACGAGAGCAACCAGGGCATGCCGGGCGGCCACCTGCGCCTGCGCATCAGCGTGCGCGATACCGGCATCGGCATGACGCCCGAGCAGGTGGGCGGCCTCTTCGAGCTCTTCAGCCAGGCCGATGCGTCGATTGCGCGCCGCTACGGCGGCACCGGCCTGGGCCTGGCCATCTGCAAGCGCCTGGTGGAGCTGATGGGCGGCAGCTTCGACGTCAGCAGCGAGCCCGGCAAGGGCAGCAGCTTCGCCTTCACCTGCAGCTTCGGCAAGGCCAGGCCCGGCGCCGGGCGCATCGACCCGCACCGCATCCGCGGCATGCGCACCCTCATCGTCGACGCGCAGCCCACCGAGCGTCTCATCCTGCAGCAGATGCTGCAGAGCTGGCGCTTCCAGGTCGGCGTGGCCTCCTTTGGCGACGAGGCCTTGTACCGGCTGCGCCACGCCGACCCCCAGCATCCCTACGAACTGCTGCTGCTCGACTGGAAAACCACGGGCGCCAGTTTCATTGAAGACGCCCGGCGCATCGCCATCGAGCGCGGCATGGCGCCGCCGCAGGTCATCGCACTGGGCAGCCTGCATGCCAGCTTGAGCCTCGTTGAGGCGCTGCAAGGCCAGGCCGCCACGCAGGTGCTGGTCAAGCCCGTCACACCGTCGCGGCTCTTCGACGCCGTCATGCAGCTGCAGAGCGCTGAGGCGCCGCGCGCGCCCGCACAGGCGGGGAGCAGCCTGGCCGACCTGGCCGAGGCGATGCGCACCCTGCACGGCGCGCGCGTACTGCTCGTCGAGGACAACCCSGTCAACCAGCAGGTTGCCTGTGCCTTCCTGGCGATGATGAAGCTGGAGGTCGAGGTGGCCGAGAACGGCGTCGAAGCCGTGGAGCGCGTCAAGCAAGAGGCCTTCGCTGCGGTGCTGATGGACATGCAGATGCCCGAGTTGGACGGCGTCGGCGCGACGCGGCTGATCCGTGCCATGCCCCAACACGCCGCACTGCCCATCATCGCCATGACGGCCGGCGCGATGGACGGCGACATCCAGGCCTGCCTGGCCGCCGGCATGAACGCCCACGTCAGCAAACCCATAGACGCCAGGCAGCTGGTGCGCACGCTGCTGGCGTGGATCCCGCCCGTCGCGCGCAGCGCGACAGGAGAGCCGTCTCAGGCGTGAAGCGCGGACCGTGCGGTGGGCGCCAAGCGCAGCGTCTGTGGTGGTTTGGCAAGCCAAGGCCGCAGCGGCTCGATGCCCTGCGGCCAGGCATCGCCGGTCGCCGCGTCGCCGAACATCGCCAGGCTGAGCAGCAAATGCTCGCCTTCGCGCACCGGCAGGCGCGCAAAGTTGTTCGGCGTGTCTTCGGTGACATACCAGCCCAGCACGCGCGCACCGGCCGCGGCCAGCACCTCCGTCATCGCGCCTCGGCACAGCGTCAGCAACTCGGCGCCGGCCGGCTCGTTGAGGTGAAAGACGGTCGCGGCCAGCACGCCCGGCGGTAACGCCGTGGCGCCTCGTTCGGCACGAGGTTCGGCCGGCGCCGGCAACGCGGCACCCTCCCAGGCCGGGCGCAGCAGCAGCACGTCGTCGGAGTCGATCATGGTCAGGTTGGCCGCATTGCGATGCTCAGCCCAGGCCGGGCCGCCGTAGAAGGCGGGGAGCGCGTCGCCACGCGCCGCCATGTCGGCAAAACCGCGCAACCAGACAAAGCGGTCCGCGTCGCCGTGATCGCGGAACTGGCCCAGCACGCGGATGCCGACGGCCTCCTGGCTGTCGACGAACTCGCGGTCGAAGAGTTCGATCAGCGTGTCACGCCGACCCGGGTGCAGCGTGTACTGGCGCAGTTCGACGACGCGGCAGTCCGGCGCGGCGGGAGGGGTGGATTCGGTAACGGTCATGGCGCTTGAAGCCCAGGGAGTTCATCGTCCGGGCAGTCTGCGCCGCGATACCTGTCAACGCATGGCAGGTATCAATCGCCGTCCGGCACCGGCAGCGTCAGCCCGCGCTTGAGCACGCCCATCGCCACCTGTGTCGTGTAGCGGCGCACATTGGCGTTGGCGGCCAGCAGGCGCGCCATCAGCGCTTCGTAGCTCGCCGCATCGGGCGCCGTCACGACGAGCACGAAGTCGGCCTCGCCCGTCACGTAGAAGGCCTGCTGTACGGCGGCTTCAGCGTGCAGCCACGCGCGCAGCGCCGCCATGGGCTCGGGCCGCTCGCTGTCGACCTGCAGACCGGCGATGAAGGTCGTCGGCCGGCCGACGTGGGCGGCGTCGACGACGGCGATCTGGCGCTGGATGACGCCCTGCTCGCGCAGACGCTTGAGCCGTCGCTGGATGGCCGACGGCGACAGGGCGACGCGTTCGGCCATTTGCTCGGCGGTCAATGCGGCGTCCTGCTGCACAAGGGTCAGCAGTTGGCGGTCGAAGCGGTCCAGTTCAGCCATTGAGAGCAGTACGCAGATTGCGGCCAGACCGCGCTGCGGCGGCACTTCTTGCCGCAATTCGGCGCGGGGCCGCCCCTAGCATCTGGCGTTCAGAAACGAGGACTTGCCGATGATCGACCATGTCTCCCTGGGCACCACCCGCTATGCCGACGCCGTGGCGTTCTACCGCCGCGTGCTCGCGCCGCTGGGAATGGAATTGCTGCGCGACACCGGCGCAGAAGCCGCCTTCGGCACCGCCGCGCAGTGGAGCTTCTTTCTGTATCCGGTGCCCGATGGCGAGGCGGTGACGGCGCGCGGCACTCATCTTGCGCTTGGCGCCACCAGCCGCACTGCGGTCTCGGTGTCGCACGAAGCGGCCATCGCGGCGGCGGCGAAAGACATCTTCACCCCGCGCACGCGGCCGGACATCAGCGAGACCTACTTCGGGGCGATGTTCCATGACCTCGATGGTCATCGCATCGAGGTCCTGACCAACGCCCCCTGAACTGCTCAGCGCGAGACCAGCAGTTCCTCGGCCGTCTTGCCAGCGGCCAGCGCGTCCTTGAACCAGTTGGGGCGCTTGCCCACGCCCGACCAGGTGCGGCCGGCGCCGTCGGTGTACTTGGCCACGCCACCCGCCTTCTTGGCCGCGGGCTTGCGGGCCTTGCCTACGGTCTTGGCCGCGCGCTTGCGCGCCGCCTTCGCCGGCGAGCCGCCGAACAGTTCATCGGCCGTGATGCCGTAATGGGCAATGGCTTCCTTGATTCGGTCAACCACTTCCGTCTTCTCACGCGAACGCAATGCGTCCGCCTGTTTCTGCAATTGCGCGATCTGCTTCAGAAGGGTGTTCAGCGTTTTAGCCATTGGTGTGTCCGACGACATCGTTGTTTTGAGCATTGCATTCAATCACAAATGACGAGTGGGATCTGTGCGCAACCATTCTTGGATCGCAATCGCGTGACCAACCCCAACGAATGCGTGTCATCTCACGATTCGATGAGTGGCAATGCGATGCGAGACCGGCTGCGTCGGTCAATGCCTACATGTAGATGGCCCCGCTCCCGACTCCATCCAGGGCGGGCATGGCGCAAATTGGGGACTGGTGCATGCACCAAGGCGACGGCCCTTGAAGCCACCGCCAACGTCAAGCTCAACCCCCCTACAGGAGCCCCACCATGTCCTATCCCACCATCTCTTCCTCCAAGGTCGAAGGCACCAACGTCTACAACCTGCAAGGCGACAAGCTCGGGTCCATCGACGACCTCGTCATCGACAAGCGCAGCGGCCAGGTGCGCTATGCCGCGCTGGAGTTCGGCGGCTTCCTGGGTGTCGGCACCGACCGCTACCCGCTGCCCTGGAACATGCTGAAGTACGACACCGTCAAGGACGGCTATGTCGTCAACGTCGACAAGACCCAGCTGGACAGCGCGCCGCGCTACACCGAGGACGAAGCGCCGACGTATTCGGATGACTATGGCCGCAAGGTGTATGACTATTACGGCTTCCCCTGGCTTTGATGTGAGCCCCTCGCCTGGCCTCGCCGCGCTGAACGCGGGCGAGTCCAGTCGGACCCCCTAGGGGACGGCGATGCTTACGGCTTTGAGCCGCAGGCATCGCCATCGCGGGCCGGCTTGGGAGCGGCCCGGCGCTCGCCCCGAATACAGAACACGACGGAGCTGCCATGGCCACCAACGCCCGTTCAATTGCCTCGCTGTCGCTGAGCTTCGGCCTGGTCCACGTCCCAGTGAAGCTCTACTCCGCCACGGAGTCGGGCGCGGAGATCCGCTTCAACCTGCTCGACAAGGACGGCTCGCGGCTGAAGCAGCAGTACGTCAACGAGCGCACGAAGCAGGTCGTCGAGCGCAAGGACATGGTCAAGGGCTACGAGGTCGAGGACAACCGCTTCGTGCTGTTCTCGACCGAGGAGCTGAAGGCGCTCGAAGAGGGCAGCAGCCACGTCATCGAGATCGTCAGCTTCGTACCGCTGGCCTCTATCGATCCGTTGTTCTACGACAAGAGCTATCTGCTCGCGCCCGACAAGCGTGGTGACAAGCCCTATGCGCTGCTGGCCGAGGCGCTGCGCCAATCCGGCCGTTGTGCGCTGGCCAGGTGGGCGTGGAAGGCCAAGCAGTACGTGGTGCAGATCCGCGCCAACGAGGACGGGCTCATCCTGCAGCAGCTGCGTTATGCCGAAGAGGTGAGATCGCTGGCCGACCTGGACATCCCCAAGCTGCCCGTCGCCAAACCCGAACTGCAACTCGCGCTGCAGCTCGTCGAGCAGATCGCTGCGGACGAGTTCGACCCCGCTGCCTTCGAGGACGAAGAGAAGGGCCGAGTGCTTGCTGCCATCGAGGAGAAGGTCAAGGGCAAGCAGATCGTCGCCTCGTCCCATGAAGAAGACGGCCCTGCCGGCAATGGCCAGGTCATCGACCTGATGGACGCGCTGCGGGCCAGCCTGGGCGGCAAGAAGCCTTCCAACGTGACGGCGTTGAAGCCTCAGCCCAAGGCTGCCGCAGCACCGGCGCGCAAGGCGGCCAAGCGCGTCGGCGCCGAACCCGAACCTGCACAGGCCACACCGCGCAAACGCGCCCAGAAGTAGGCCCATGGGTCTGGACGCGCCCTACCCGCTGCGCCAGGCGCTGCGCCTGACAGGCCTGACGTCGCGCCTGCTCGGAGCGCTCGTCGAGCAGGGCGTCATCTCGCCGCGCGAGGGCCGGCGCTTCACCCACCAGGACATCGTCGTCGGGCGCACCGCCAAGGCACTGCGCGATGCCGGCGTGCCGGCGCGCAAGGTGGTGCAGGCTCTGCGCAACGTGCAGGCCTCGCTGGCGCCGGATGCGCTGTCGGGCGTGCGGCTGCGCGCGCATGCCGGTGGCGTGGAAGCGCATACGGCGGATAGGCAACGCATCGACGCCCACACCGGCCAGGCCCTGCTGCCTTTCGAGGATGACGAGCCGCCGCGCGCCGGCGTGTGCGCCCTTGGCAGCGAGCCCGATGCCGCAGAGTGGCTTCGTCAGGCGATCGCACTGGACGCCAGCGACGTTGCCAGCACCGACGCCGCCGAGGCCGCCTATCGCCGCGCACTGGCGCTGGACCCCTGCTGCTCGGCCGCCTACATCAACCTCGGCGCCCTGCTCTGCGAATCAGAGCGCTGCGAGGAAGCCGTGGCGCTGTACGAGCAGGCACTGGACCACTGCGAGCCCACGCCCCTGGTGCACTTCAACCGCGCCACCGCGCTGGAGGACCTGGGCCGGCCCCACCAGGCCGTGGCCGCCTACGAGCGCGCGCTGGCGCTGGACTCAGGCCTGGCCGATGCCCACTACAACCTCGGCGTGCTGCTGGAGCGCCTGGGCGACCACCCCGGCTCGCTGCGTCATCTGAACGCTTATCGACGCCAGCAGCCATGAAAGCCGACGACGCCCCGCTGGCCCGCTACAACGCCAAGCGCGACTTCGGCGCCACGCCCGAGCCTGCAGGCCGGCCGGCCCGCAAGACGAAGCAGAAGGCCCTGGCCTTCGTCATCCAGAAGCACTGGGCCTCCCACCTGCACTACGACTTCCGTCTGGAGCTGGGCGGCGTGATGTTGAGCTGGGCCGTGCCCAAGGGGCCGAGCTTCGACCCGGCCATCAAGGCCATGGCCATCCACGTCGAGGACCATCCGGTCAGCTACAACAGCTTCGAGGGAGCTATCCCGAAAGGCCACTACGGCGCCGGCACTGTCATCGTCTGGGACCGGGGCACCTGGACGCCGGTGGCCGACCCGCACGAGGGACTGGAAAAGGGCAAGCTGATCTTCCAGTTGCATGGCCAGAAGCTCGCCGGCCTGTGGGAGCTGGTGCGCATCTCCAAGCCGGGCCAGTTCAAGCAGGACCACTGGCTGCTGCTGAAGAAGCGCGGCGATGCCTGGGCGCGGCCGAGCAGCGACTACGACGTCATCACGGCGCTGCCGGACAGCGTCGTCGAGAAGCCGCTCGGCCTACTGGAGGAACGCGAGCCCCGTGGCCAGCCGGTCGAAAAGGCCGCCGATCTGTCGCGCGCCGTCCGGGCCGCATTGCCAGCCAAGCTCACACCGCAGCTCGCCACACTGGCCGCCTCGGCGCCGCCGGGGGACTGGGTCATCGAGAACAAGTTCGACGGCTACCGGCTGCTCGCGCGCATCTCGTCCGGCAAGGCCCGCCTGTTCACGCGCCAGGGCAATGACTGGACCGACCGGCTCAAGCCCGTCGCCGAAGCGTTGCAAGCCATGAAGCTTGGGGCCGCCTGGCTGGACGGCGAGATCACCGTGCTGAACGACCACGGCGTGCCCGACTTCAACCGCCTGCAGAACGCCATCGACAGCGCGCGCGCCCAGGACATCATCTTCTTCCTCTTCGACCTGCCCTTCAGCGCCGGGCGCGACCTGCGCGCCGTGCCGCTGCGCAGCCGCCGCGCGGCGCTGAAAGACTTGCTCGACGGCAAGACCAACGAGCGCATCCGCTTCAGCGACGAACTGCCCGCCTCGCCCACCGAGGTGCTGGCCGCCGCCTGCCGGCTCGGCCTGGAAGGCGTGATGCTGAAGCGCGCGGACTCGCCCTATGTCTCACGGCGCAGCGACGACTGGCTGAAGCTCAAATGCCAGCGCCGTCAGGAGTTCGTCGTCATCGGCTTCATGGACCGCACGAACTCAGCCAAGGAAGTAGGCGCGCTGATGCTGGGCTATCACGAGGAAGGGCGGTTGCGCTCGGCGGGCTCGGTGGGCACGGGCTGGGGCAATGCGCAGGGGCGCGAGCTGCACCGGCAGTTGGTGGCGCTGGAGACCGCCAAGCCGCCGCTCGACCCGGCCGAGCTGGAGCCCGGCCGATGGTCCAAGCGCAAGCGGGGCAGCGAGCGCTGGGTGACACCGACGCTCGTCGTCGAGGTGGCCTTTGGTGAATGGACGCCGGACGGCCACATCCGCCACGCCAGCTTTCGCGGCGTGCGCGAGGACAAGTCGGCCAAGGCCATCAGGCGCGAGCAGGAGCAGATCGTGGAGCAGACCAAGCCCAAGTCAAAACCTCAGCACAACATCACCCACCCCGACCGCGTCATCGACACGTCGACCGGCCTGCGCAAGATCGACCTCGTGCACTACTACGAGAGCGTGGCCGAGTGGCTGCTGCCGCATCTGCGCCAGCGGCCGGTGTCCCTGGTGCGCGCGCCACAGGGCATCACCGGCCAGTTGTTCTTCCAGAAGCACTCGGAGGCCAAGATGCCCGGCGTCGTCGACCTGGACGCCGCGCTATGGCCGGGCCATGCACCGCTGCTGGAGATCCACAGCCTGGAGGGCCTCATCAGCGCCGCGCAGATGAACGTCGTCGAGTTCCACACCTGGAACTCGACGGTGAAGAAGATCAACCAGCCCAACCGCGTCATCTTCGACCTCGATCCCGGCGAAGGCATCACCTGGCCCCAGCTGCAGGAGGCGGCACTGCTGATGCGCACGCTGCTGGAGGAACTGGGGCTGAAGTGCTGGCTCAAGACCAGCGGCGGCAAGGGCCTGCATGTCGTCGTGCCGCTGGCGCCCAAGCTGGATGCCGACGCGGTGAAGGCCTTCTCCAAGGCGGCCGTGGAGCACATGGCCAAGGCCATCCCGCAGCGATTCGTGGCCAAGAGCGGCGGCACGCGGCGCGTCGGCAAGATCTTCATCGACTACCTGCGCAACGGCCACGGACAGACCACGGCTGCGGCTTTCACCGCGCGAGCACGGCCGGGCATGGGCGTGTCCATGCCGGTGGCGTGGGAGCAGCTGGCGTCATTGAAGAGCGGCGCGAACTGGACGGTAAGGACGGCGCGCGAGTACCTGTCCTTCACGGGTCGCGATGACCCATGGACTGACTACTGGAAGTCCAGACAGACGCTGACAGCTGCCCGCAGATTGCTCAAGCTGCCCTTGGACGCGGCCATCTGACGGTCTTGTCTGACGGCGAGCAGGAAGCGGCGCTGACAAGGCGCCCTATCGCTTCTCTCTAAGCTAAGTTTTGTGGCAACGGGCCTGCCTGCCCATGCCGCCATTCGATCAACCGAAGGAGACCCCGATGACCCGATACAACGCCCCCCGCCTTCTCTGCGCCCTGATCCTGACCGGCCTGGCCGGTGCAGCCTCGGCCAACCTGACGCAGCCCGTCTATGCCACCGCCAAGGACGAAGTGAAGGCCATGTTCAAGGCCGAGCGCGACGCCTGCGACAAGCAGTCGGGCAATATGAAGGACGTCTGCGTCGAACGCGCCAAGGGTCAGGAGAAGGTCGCCCTCGCCCACCTGGAATACCAATACACGGGCAACACCAAGGACCGCAACGACTACCTGGAAGCCCGCTACGAGGCCAAGTACAAGATCGCCAAGGAGGCTTGCGACAGCCAGTCCGGCAACACCAAGGACGTCTGCGTGGCCGATGCCAAGGCTGCCCATGACAAGGCCAAGGCCGACCTGAAGGCGAACAAGAAGATCGCCGACGCCCAGAACGACCAGATGGAAACCAAGCTCAAGGCCGACTACAAGGCCGCCAACGAGCGCTGCGACTCGCTGTCCGGCAACGCCAAGGACAGCTGCCAGGCCAGCGCCAAGGCGCGCTACTTCCAGTAAACCTGGCCCGGCAGCTGACCCCAGCCGCCGGATCTAGCTAAACGCAGAAGCGGGCCTCACGGCCCGCTTCTGCGTTCTTCACCCACACGGTCCGCATCAACGCAGCTTGAGCTGCTCGGTGCGGGCCGTTGTTGCATCTGCCATCGCTGCAAACTTTGGGCGCTTGGCCGCAGCCACCTGCGCCTCGCGGAACTCGTCACCGTGGCGAAGGTGTTCGCGCAGCGTGTCGACGAAAACGGACAGCAGCATGGCCGCCGCAACCGCAGCGACGGCGGCGGTCAACCACATCGGGGGCGCGTAAGTGGCCAGCTTGTCGGTCAGGGCTTTCATCACAAACTCCATGCCGGTCGACGCGACCGGTTGAGCAGGACTGTGAATCGCCGCGGTCGCCCGCCGTGCACGCCGCAACCGCGAGGCAGCGTAGGACAAGTCAGCACGCCGTTGACGGCCTGACGCGCGCAGGCATGGGAGTTGCTCCTACTTGCCCGTTACAAGCGGTGTACCAGCCGCAAGCGGGAACGCCTGGCCTCGTCAAGCCGGGTGCGAGGAGCCATACATGTCAACCGAGGACATCCGCGTCGTGCTGGTCGATGACGACGCCGACACCTGTGAAACGTTGAGCAGCCTGCTGCAGTTCGACGGCTACAGCGTGCGCGTTGCGCGCACGGCGCAGGACGCCATCATTGCCGTCCACGAGTACCAGCCCGTCTGCGCCCTGCTCGACCTCGGCCTGCCCGATTTCGACGGCTGCGAGCTGAGCAAGCGGCTGCGCGCCGCCCATGGCTCCGACCTCGTGCTGATTGCCGTGACCGGCCGCAGCGGTGACAAGGAGCACAACGAGGCCATGGCCGCCGGTGTGGACCATGTGCTGTGCAAGCCCTTGTCCCAGGAAAGCCTGAGGCGGTTTTTTCCGCCGCGCACCTGATTTACAGGCAATTTTTACCGGCTCGCACGCCCTGCGAGCCCGAGCCTGGCGATGCCACACCTCTTGAGCGAGGGCAGGCGCGACAACAAGGACAAACCAATGACTGAGCCCCGCCGGGAGGACTCGACCCAATTCCGCCGCATCCTGAACCGCAACCTCGCGTTGCCGCTGGGCATGGGCCTGGGCAGCGTCGTCATCTTCGTCGCGCTGCTGTGGAAGCTGGTGGGCTTGCTGGAATGGGTGGATCACACGCACCGCACCATCGCCAAGGGGCAGGAGCTGTCGACGCTGCTGGCCGACGAGGAAAGCGGCATGCGCGGCTTTCTGCTCAGCGGCCAGGAGTCCTTCCTCGCGCCCTACTCCCTGGCCCAGGCCAAATTCGACAGTGAGCTGCAGGCCGCGCAGCAGCTGACCACCGACAACAACGCCCAGCAGGACCGCCTGCGCCGCGTGGGCGCGCTGGCCGGGCACTGGGGCGAGTACGCGCGCGACGTCATTGCCATGCGCCGCCGCGGCGAGCCGGTGGAACTGGTGGTGCGCTCCGAGCGCGGCAAGCAGCTCTTCGACGAAATCCGCCGCGAGCTGCGTGCCTTCATCGAAACGGAATCCCGGCTGCTGCGCGACCGCCGCGAGGAAGCGCAGCAGGGCACCTGGATGGCCGTGGGCAGCTACATCCTGCTGCTGCTGGCCGTCAGCGGGCTGATCGCCTGGGCCGGCCGGCGCGACATCACCAACCTGTCGGGCGAATACGGCGGCGCGCTGGCCCGCATGCGCGACAGCGGCCGCGAGAGTGAGGAGCGGGCCTGGCTGCGCGGCGCCCAGCTGGAGCTGGCCAACCAGCTCGCGGGCGAGCTGGCGGCGCGCGGCATTGCCGAACGCACGCTCGCCTTCCTGGCCGAGCGCGCGGGCGCCATCATCTCGGCCGCCTTCGTGCGCGGCGACGACGGCCGGCCGCAACGCGTGGCCTCCCACGGTCTGCGCAACCCCAACGAGGCAGACGGCGAAGCCGACGGCGGCGACCGGTCGGATGGCGAGCAAGGCCTGGTGGGCCAGGTCTGGCGCGACGGCACGATGCTGCGCCTGCCCGGCCTGCAGGCCGGTTTCCTGAAGATCGCGACTCATCTCGGCGACACCTCGCCGCAGGAGGTGGTGCTGCTGCCCGCCCTGCACGAGGGCCAGGTCAACGGCGTGCTGGAGTTGGGCTTCACGAGCCCGCCCGACATGCGCACGCTGGCCCTGCTCGACCAGTTGCAAGGCCTGCTGGGCACGCTGCTGGAGGCGGCCAGCTACCGACAGCGCCTGCAGCGCTCGCTGGAGGAAACGCGCCAGCTCAACGAGGAGCTGCAGGTGCAGCAGGAAGAGCTGCGCACTGCCAACGAGGAGCTGGGCGAGCAGTCGCGCGTGCTGTCCGAATCGCAGCTGCAGCTGGAAGAACAACGCGCCGAGCTGGAGCAGACGAATGTGCAGCTGGGCGAGCAGTCCGAGACGCTGAGCCGGCGCAACGAGGCGCTCAACCAGATCCAGGCCGAGCTGAGGGACCGCGCCGACGAACTGACGCGCGCCAGCCGCTACAAGAGCGAGTTCCTGGCCAACATGTCGCACGAGCTGCGCACGCCGCTGAACAGCTCGCTGATCCTGTCCAAGCTGCTGGCCGACAACAAGCCGGGCAACCTCAGCGACGAGCAGCTGCGCTTTGCCAACACCATCCACTCGGCCGGCAAGGACCTGCTGACGCTGATCAACGACATCCTGGACCTGTCCAAGGTCGAGGCCGGCAAGCTGGAGATCCTGCCGCGCCCCATGCCGCTGCGCGCGCTGGCCGACGGCATGCGCCGCATCTTCGAGCCGCTGGCGCAGGAGAAGCGCCTGGCCTTTCACATCCACCTTGACCCGGCCCTGCCCAGTGCCGTGGTGACCGACGCCCAGCGCGTCGAGCAGATCCTGCGCAACCTGCTGTCCAACGCCATCAAGTTCACCGAGCAGGGCGCGGTGACGCTGCACGTCGAGCCGCGCACCAGCGGCGTCGCCTTCATCGTCAGGGACACCGGCATCGGCATCCCGGCCGGCCAGCAGCAGCGCGTCTTCGAGGCCTTTCACCAGGGTGACGGCGCGCTGAACCGGCGCTACGGCGGCACGGGCCTGGGCCTGTCGATCTCGCGCCAGCTCGCCGGCCTGCTGGGCGGCGACATCGAGCTCAGCAGCGTTGAAGGCGAAGGCAGCCAGTTCACGCTGCTGCTGCCCCTGCAGACACCCGCCGCGCTCGCGTCACCCGCCGAGCCGCAATTGCCGCCGCTGCCCTTGCCTGCGCCGTCGCCGCTGCCGGCATCGTTGGGCGAGAACGCCCCGCCCGCCTTCGCCGATGACCGCGCCGAACTGGGCAACGACATCGGCGTGGAGACCCCGCCGCGCCGCCTTGCCCTCGTCGTCGAGGACGACCCGGCCTTCGCGTCCATCCTCTACGACCTGGCCCACGAAATGCAGTACCGCTGCATCGTCGCAACCCAGGCCCGCGAAGCGCTGGAGCTGGCCTCGGCCCACCTGCCCCAGGCCATCCTGCTGGACGTGCGCCTGCCCGACGGCTCGGGCCTGGCGGTGCTGCAGCGCTTGAAGGAAGACCCGCGCACCCGCCACATCCCGGTCCACGTCATCGCCGGCGAGGACTTCCGCGACGTGGCGCTGCCGCTGGGCGCCGTCGGCACCACCATCAAGCCGACGACGCGCGAGGAGCTGATCGACGTCTTCCGCAAGCTGGAGCGCCACGGCGCCGACGAAGTGCGGCGCCTGCTGCTGGTGGAAGACGACCCGCGCCAGCGCGACAGCATCGCCCAGCTGATCGGCGACGACGGCATCGAGGTCATCGCCGTCGGCCTGGGCAAGGAGGCGCTGGCCCTGCTGGACGAGCAGCCCTTCGACTGCATGATCATCGACCTCAAGCTGCCCGACATGGACGGCACCGAGCTGCTGGCCCGCATGGCCGCGCGCGGCCCGGATGCGGCGACGCCGCCCGTCATCGTCTACACCGGCCGCAACCTCAGCCGCGACGAAGAGGCCGAGCTGAACCGCTACTCGCGCACCATCATCATCAAGGGCGCCCGCTCGCCGGAGCGCCTGCTGGACGAGGTGACGCTGTTCCTGCACCGCGTCGAGTCGCGCATGAGCGGCGAGCGCCGCGACATGCTGCGCACGGCGCGCAACCGCGAGCAGGTCTTCGAGGGCCGCAAGGTGCTGCTGGTGGACGACGACCTGCGCAACATCTTCGCCATGACCAGCCTGCTGGAACAGCGCGGCCTGGCCGTGGAGCCGGCGCGCAACGGCGTGGAGGCGCTGGAAAAGCTCGAGGCGCATGCCGACATCGACCTCGTGCTGATGGACGTGATGATGCCCGTCATGGACGGCCTGGAGGCCACGCGCCGCATCCGCGCCGACCCACGCTGGCACAAGCTGCCCGTCATCGCCATCACCGCCAAGGCGATGCGCGACGACCAGGAGCAATGCCGCCGCGCCGGTGCCAATGACTACCTGGCCAAGCCCATCGAGCTGGATAGGTTGATGTCGCTGCTGCGCGTCTGGTTGCCAGGTCTTGATCGAGCCTGATCCATGCCACAAGCCTTGCTGGATCTGGAGGTGCGCCTGCTGATGGAGGCCATCTACGCGCGCTACAGCCAGGACTTCCGCGAGTACTCCTTCGCCTCGCAGAAACGGCGCGTGCTGCATGCGGTGCAGCAGCTGGAATGCGAGTCGGTGTCGGCCCTGCAAGCCCTGGTGCTGCACGACCCGCGCGCCTTCGCACAGCTGCTGCAGATCCTGACCGTGCCGTTCACGGAGATGTTCCGCGAGCCGGAGTTCTTCCTGGCGCTGCGCCGCCAGGTCGTGCCGCTGCTGCACACCTACCCGTCTCTGAAGATCTGGGTGGCTGGCTGTGCCAGCGGCGAGGAGGTCTATTCGCTGGCCATCCTGCTGCACGAGGAAGGGCTGCTGGAACGCAGCATCATCTATGCGACCGACATCAATCCCGCCATGCTGGAGAAGGCGCGCCAGGGCATCTTTGCGCTGGCCGACCTGCAGCAGTACACGCGCAACTACCAGGCGGCAGGCGGCAGCAGCGGCTTTTCCGACTACTACACCGCCGCCTACGGCGCCGCCCGCTTCGACCCCGAGCTGCGTCGCCGCATCACCTTCGCCGACCACAGCCTCGCCACCGACCACGTCTTCTCCGAGACCCACCTGATCTGCTGCCGCAACGTGCTGATCTACTTCAACCGCCAGCTGCAGGACCGTGCCATCGGCCTGTTCGCACAGTCGCTGTGCCACCGTGGCTTCCTGGGCCTTGGCAGCAAGGAGACGCTGGACTTCAGCGCCCACGGCACGCAGTTCGAGCCCGTGGCCGCACGCGAACGCCTCTACCGAAAACGATGAAGCCGCGCCCACCCATCGAGCTCATCGTCATCGGCGCCTCTGCTGGTGGCGTGGCGGCGCTGCTGGCGCTGCTCGCGCCGCTGCCCGCCAGCTACGCCCTGCCCATCGTCGCGCTGCTGCACCTGCTGCCCCGCCACGACAGCCAGCTCGGCCATGTGCTGTCGCACCGCCTCGCCCTGCCCGTCAGGGAGCCGCAGGACAAGGAGCCCGTGCAGGCCGGCCATGTCTACGTGGCCAGCGCCAACTACCACCTGCTCATCGAGGCCGACCGCTGCTTCGCCTACAGCAACGAGCCGCCGGTGAGCTTTTCCCGCCCCTCCATCGACGTGCTGATGAGCTCCGCCGCCGACGCCTACGGCCCGGCGCTCGCCGGCCTGCTGCTGACCGGCGCCAACATGGACGGCGCCGAGGGCATGGCCGCCATCCGCGCGTGCGGCGGCCTCACCATCGTCCAGGACCCACAGGATGCCGACGTGCCCACCATGCCCGAGGCCGCCATCGCGCGCAGCCAGCCCGACCACATCCTGCCGCTGCGCGGCATCGCGCCCATGCTGCTGCAACTGGCCGCCGGAAGGAACGCCGCGTGACTGAAATGGCTGAAGTGGCTGGTGTGGCATCACTCGACGTCATCAACGTCCTCGTCGTCGACGACCTGCCCGAGAACCTGCTGACCCTGCAGGCGCTGCTGCGTGACGAGCCGCTGCGCGTGATCCCCGCCGCGTCGGGCGAAGAGGCGCTGTCGCTGCTGCTGGAGCATGAGTTCGCGCTGGCCCTGTTGGACGTGCAGATGCCCGGCATGTCGGGCTTCGAGCTGGCCGAGCTGATCCGCGGCAGCTCGCGCACCCGCCACCTGCCCATCGTCTTCGTCAGCGCGGCGGACCGCGAGCCGGCCTACACCTTCCGCGGCTACGAGCACGGCGCGGTGGACTTCCTCTACAAGCCGCTGGACGCGCATGCGGTGAAGAGCAAGGTACGCGTCTTCACCGAGCTGCACGCCAAGAGCCGCGAGCTGCGCCGCCAGCTCGTCGAGCTGGAGGCCGCGCGCGCCGCGCAGGAATGCCTGCTGGCCGAGCTGCAGCGCACCCAGGACGACCTGAAGCGCGCGCTGAAGCTGCGCGACGAATTCATGTCCATGGTCACCCACGAGCTGCGCACGCCGCTGGGCGTGATGGCGCTCGAAGTCATGATGCGGCAGCAGCGCCTGGACAAGGGTGACCTGGCCTACTTCAGCCCCGAGCGCCTGYAGGCCATGCTCGACAAGGACGGCCGCCAGGTGCGCAGCATGACCCGCCTCATCGAGGACATGCTCGACATCTCGCGCCTGCAGCACGGCATGCTGTCCATCCGCCGCCAGCGCACCGACCTCGCCGAGCTTGCGCGCCGCGTGGTGGCCGACTTTGAGGCCCAGTATCAACAGGTGCCGCTGAGCCTCGTGACCCTGCCCGGCATCGTCGGTGACTGGGACGACAGCCGCATCGCCCAGGTGCTCATCAACCTGCTCAGCAACGCGCTGCGCTACGGCGGCGGCAAGCCGGTGCACGTGGAAGTCGACCTCACCGATGACGGCATGGCTCGCCTGGCCGTCACCGACCAGGGTCCCGGCATCCCGGCCGAGGACCAGCAACGCGTCTTCCAGCAGTTCGAGCGCCTGCCCACGGCGGGCAAAGGACCGGGCATGGGCCTGGGCCTGTACATCAGCCAGCAATTCGTCCAGGCCCACGGCGGCCGCATCGCCGTGCACAGCGAACCCGGCCAGGGCGCGTGCTTCGAGGTGCTGCTGCCGCTGACGCCAGGCTGAGCACCTGCAGCAGCCCAACGTCTGTAGGGGTTTTGCCCCACAAATCACGGCAGCTCCGCCCGGGCGCGCCGCTCAGAATGTCTGGCGCCCAGCATTTCTGATGAAATTTCAGCCAGTTACATCCGTCTCCGCCCGACCCCTTCAGAACGACAACCCGGGCGGCTTCGCTGCACCTCCCTCCAAGGCTGCCTCCATGAAGTTTTTGTCGAACATGCGCATCGGTCAGCGCCTCACGGCCGGCTTTGCCGTCGTGATCGTCTGCCTGATGGCCATGGCCGGTCTGGGCTATGTCGCCATCCAGACGCTGAACGCCGAGATCAGCCAGCTCATCAGCGGCGACTACAAGGCCGTGGCGCTGGCCAACCGCGCGAAGGCGGAAGTCGGCGACGCGACGCGCAGCATGATGACGACGCTCATCATGACCGGCGACGAACAGATCAAGAAGGAGCTGGACAACGTCGCCACGCTGATGGCCTCGCACGAGAAGACCATGGCCGAGCTGGAGCCCATGCTGACCGACGAGGCCAGCCAGGAGCAGCTCAAGGCGGTCAAGGAGGCCCACGCCAAGTTCATGCCCGCCCAGGCCGCCTTCGTGAAGACGGTGTCCTCGGGTGACACCGAAGGCGCGCCGCTGAAGTTCCAGTTCTCCGTGCGCCCGGCCCAGGGCAAGTACATGGCCGCACTCAGCAAGCTGGTCGACACGCGCAACGCCGCCATGGAAGAGGCCGGCCACAAGTCCAACCGTGTCGCCGGCAAGACGGCACTGATGCTGGGGCTGCTGGCGGCGGCCGCCATCATCGCCAGCGTGCTGACCGGCGTGCTGATCACGCGCGGCATCGTCGTGCCGCTGCGCGGCGCGGTGACCGTGGCGCGCAAGGTCGCCTCGGGCAACCTGACCAGCGAGATCGAGGTGCGCAGCCGCGACGAGACCGGCGAGCTGCTGCAGGCGCTGTCGGACATGAACGAGAGCCTGAAGGGCATCGTCGGCCGCGTGCGCGAGGGCACCGAATCCATTGCGTCCGCGTCCAGCGAAATCGCCAGCGGCAACATGGACCTGTCCGTGCGCACCGAGGCGCAGGCTGCCTCGCTCGAACAGACGCTGTCGGCGATGAAGACGCTGACCGACGCGGTGCAGCAGAACGCCCAGAACGCGCAGCAGGCCAACCAGCTGGCGCAGGCGGCGTCCACGGTGGCCGGCGAAGGCGGTGCCGTGGTGGCCAAGGTCGTGACGACCATGAGCAGCATCGACGCCTCGTCCAAGAAGATCGTCGACATCATCAGCGTCATCGACGGCATTGCCTTCCAGACCAACATCCTGGCGCTGAACGCTGCTGTCGAGGCCGCGCGTGCCGGCGAGCAGGGCCGCGGCTTCGCGGTCGTCGCCAGCGAGGTGCGCTCGCTGGCCGGCCGCAGCGCCGACGCCGCCAAGGAGATCAAGCGCCTCATCGGCGACTCGGTCGAGAAGGTGGCCCTGGGCAACGAGCTGGTCGCCAAGGCCGGCAGCACCATGCAAGGCGTGGTGGCGAGCGTGCAACGGATGACCGACATCATGGGCGAGATCACCCACGCCAGCGCCGAACAGAGCACCGGCATCGAGCGTGTCACGCATACCATCCACGACATGGACAAGAGCACGCAGCAGAACGCCGCACTGGTGGAAGAAGCCGCCGCCGCCGCCGATTCGCTGCGCGCCCAGGCCAAAGGTCTCGAGGAAGTCGTCAGCCTTTTCAAGCTTGAGGCGGCACGCTGACATTGGTTCACCCATAAAAGCAGGAGACACCATGAAGACGCATCCAGTCACCCGCTGCATTGCCGGCTTGGGCCTAGCGCTCGGCATGGCTGGTGCGGCCCAGGCCATCGACGTCGGTGGCCTGAAGTTCGACGACACCGTCAAGGTCGCCGGCAAGGAGTTGAAGGTCAACGGCGCCGGCATCCGCACGCGCGTCATCATCAAGGTCTACGCGCTGGTGCTCTACCTGCCCGAGAAGAAGGACACGGCGGCCGGCGTGCTCGACAGCCCCGGCCCGCGCCGCTTCAGCCTGGGCCTGCTGCGCGAGGTGACGGGCGACGAACTGGGCCAGGCCTTCCTGGCCGGCATCACCGCCAACACCGACAAGGCCGAGCGCTCCAAGTTCGTCAACCAGCTCTCCCAGTTCGGCGAGGCCTTCGTCAACATCCCGCAGGGCAAGAAGGGCGATGTCATCACCGTGGATTGGGTGCCCGACACCGGCACCGTCATGTTCCTCAACGGCAAGCCCATCGGCGAGCCCATGAAGGACCTGGCCTTCTACAACGCCGTGCTGAAGATCTGGCTGGGCGACAAGCCGGTCGACTCCTCGCTCAAGCCGCAGCTGCTGGGCAAGGGCTGACCCCGGAGCCATCTGGCGAGCCCAGCACGGGCCCCTACCCTGGCCGCATGACCTCATCTTGAGCCGCAAGCCTTCGACCTCCCTCTTTGCCGCCCTGGCGCTTGGCGCCAGCGTCGGCCTGCTGGTGCCGGCCCTCATCGTGGGCGGGCTCTTCATCGGCCTGCGCGAGTCCAAGGTCACCGAGCAGGCGCTGCAGCGCGACATCGACGCCAAGCTCGACGTGCTGGCCAGCAGCCTGCCCGAGCTGCTCTGGAACCTCGACGCCGTGGCCGCGCGTGAGGTCGTGTCGGCCATCGTCAAGTCGCCCGAGGTGGTGCGCGTCAGCGTCAGCGATGCGTCGCAGGGCCTGCCCTTCATCGAGAACCACCTGCCCGAGCGGCGGCTGGGCAAGACGCTGACCGGCGAGCGCGACATCATGCGCGGCGCGACCCGCATCGGCCACATCCAGATCGAGATCGACGACCACCTCAGCACCGCCGCGCTGCTGCGCCAGCGCTGGCTCTACGGCGCCACGGTGGGCGGCCAGTTGCTGGTGTCGCTGGCGCTGGTGCTGTGGCTGCTGAACTCGCGGCTGTTCCGGCCGCTGCGCGTGCTGGGCGGCTTTGCCAACGACCTGGCCCAGGGCCGCTTCACCGCCAAGCTGGAGCACACCCGCCAGGACGAGATCGGCCTGCTGGGCGGCCACCTGGAGCACATGCGCGACGCGCTGCAGCAGCAGTTCGACGCCCAGCGCGCCCTCATCGAACGGCTGCGTGGCATGGCCGAGACGGTGCCCGGCGTCGTCTTCCAGCTGCGCCTGGCGGTGAACGGCGAGTTCGCGTTCGCCTACGTCAGCGAGGCGGTGCGCGAATACTTCCCCGTCGGCACCGCCGAACTGAGCCGCAGCGCCGCGCCCTGGTTCGAGCGCATCCACCCGGATGACCGCGCCGCCGTGCGCGAGAGCCTGCTGGCCTCGGCACGCAGCCAGAGCCCGTGGCAACAGGAGTTCCGCACGCCCCAGCCCGATGGTGCCGAGCGCTGGATCTACGGCAACGCCATCCCGCAGCGCGAGGCCGATGGCGGCATGCTGTGGCACGGCTTCCTGACCGACATCTCGCGCCAGCGCCGCGATGCGCTGGAGCTGGAGCGCTACCGCCACCACCTCGAAGAACTCGTCGAGGCGCGCACCGCCGAGCTGGCAGAGGCCTCGCAGGCAGCGCAGGCCGCCAGCCTGGCCAAGAGCGCCTTCCTGGCCAATATGAGCCACGAGATCCGCACGCCGATGAACGCCATCATCGGCCTGACCTACCTGGCCCAGAGCGACGCCGTCGCGCCCGTGCAGCAGCAGCGCCTGCAGAAGGTGGCCAACGCGGCGGAGCACCTGCTCAGCGTCATCAACAACGTGCTCGACTTCTCCAAGATCGAGGCCGGCAAGGTGCAGCTGGAGCAGCGCCCCTTCACGGTCGACGAGGTGCTGGACAACATCGCCAACATGACGACGCAGGCCGCCGCGGCCAAGCGCCTGCGCGTGGAGACCGACATCGCGCCGGCGCTCTCGGGCCGCGTGCTGCTGGGCGACCCGCAGCGCATCGCCGAGTTGCTGCTCAACTTTGCCGGCAACGCCGTCAAGTTCACTGAAGCCGGCTTCGTGCGGCTGGCCGTGCGGCTGGACGGCGAACCGGTCACCACCCATACGGGCACGCGGCTGCCGCTGCGCTTCGAGGTGCAGGACAGCGGCATCGGCATTGCCACCGAGGCGCAGGCGCGGCTGTTCCGCGACTTCGAGCAGGCCGACAGCTCCACCACGCGCCGCTACGGCGGCACGGGCCTGGGTCTGGCCATCTGCCGCCGCCTGGCCGAGCTGATGGGCGGCCGCGTGGGCGTGGACAGTGATCTGGGCCGCGGCAGCCGTTTCTGGTTCGCGTTGACCGTCGAGGCCACCGCCCAGGCACCGGCCGCACCGGCCGTCACGCTGCGGCCGCATTCGGTGCGCGAGCGCCTGGCCGAGCTGGCCGGCAGCCAGTCGCTGCGCATCCTGCTGGCCGAGGACAACGCGGTGAACCAGGAGGTTGCCGTGGCTCTGCTGGGCAGCGCCGGGCTGACGGTGGACGTGGCATCCGACGGCCAGCAGGCCGTCACCATGGTCGAGTCCGGCAGCTACGCCCTCGTGCTGATGGACGTGCAGATGCCCGTCATGGACGGCCTGGACGCAACCCGCGCCATCCGCCGCCTGCCCCAGGGCGCGGCGCTGCCCATCCTGGCCATGACGGCCAACGCCTTCGACGAGGAGCGCCAGCGCTGCCTGGACGCCGGCATGGACGACCACGTCGCCAAGCCCGTCGTTGCCGAGCAGCTGTTCGCGACGCTCTACGAGTGGTTGTCGGGAACACGCACCACGGCCAAAGGCCGCGACGCCTGAGCCCACCGGCTTACTGGGATTCCTTGATCAATCGGCCTGATCCGGCCTGCAGCGGCCGCGCATTCATCGGGTAAAGCCGCGAGAACACGCCGATCTGCTGGGCCGTCAGCGGCACCGGCTGGCGCAGCACCATCCACAGCACGCCCTCGCTGCAGGGCGGCGTCGTCATGGAGCCCATGTAGGTCGCGTAGCCGCGCTCGGCGGGCAACAGCTGGTTCAGGTCGATCTGCGCCTGCGCCTGCAAGGCCTCGCCCTTTTCCAGCGGCAGATTGGCCCAGACGGTCTGCAGCAGCGGCTGGGCCTTGTTGTCGGCGCCGCGCTCCAGCAGCACGGCAACGATGGCCTGGCGGCCCTGGCCGTCCTTGTGCACAAGGTGGGCCGACATGTCGAACTGCTTGCCGTTCAGGCGCTCCTCGCTCGGCCGGTGGAAGTGGAACTCCACCAGCTCGTAGCGCTTGCCCATGACCGTGATGCCGTTGCCCGGTGCGACGTTGACCTGCACCGTGTGGCCGTCGTCCAGCACCGAGAAACCGCTGGCGCGGTAGTCGAAGGTGATCGGCTCCAGGTTGACGGCGATGGCGTCGCGGATATCGATGGGGCTCTGGCGCGTGCCCACGCCGCAGGTCTTGTTTTCCGGCGCCAGGCTGGCCCAGTGCTCGGGGCCGAGGTCGCCCGCGTAGCCCCAATGCACAGGCTTTTTGACATCGGCCTTGGCCGGCTTGGCGGCGGCCTTGGACGTTGCCTTGGCCGTGGCGGCGCCTTCGCCCTTGGTGGCGAGGCGCTCCGCCAAGCGCTGGCGTAACAGTTCGACCGGCTCCTTGCCGTCCTGCGCCTGCGCGGCCAGCGCGAGCAGGCAGGCGCCAAGGGTCAGATGCTTTTTCATGCTCATCCTGCTGATTTCGGCCGACGCCGCCCCAGCTTGAGCCAGTCCGGCAGGGCAGCCGTCAGATATCGCTGCCGACCTCCTCAGACGACGCAAGCGATTGATGCGTCAGTTCGCGATAGACCGCCTGACACCGTACCAGGCCACCAGGCCCACGCACATCAGCCCGGCCGACGTGACGGCCAGGGCGATGGTGGAGTGCATGACCAGGGGCACCAGCACGCCGGCCACCAGGCCGTTGGCCGCCGAGCCTATGCAGGCCTGCAGCGATGAGGCCATGCCGCGTCGCTCGGGCACCTGGTCCAGCACCAGCAGCGTGACGACCGGCACCATCAGCGCCCAGCCGAAGGAGAAGATACCGATCAGCGGCAACGCCCACCAGGCGCTCAGCGGCACGAACAGGTTGCAGGCGACGTTGACCACCGACACCGCCACCATGATGCGGAAGCCCCGCATGATCTGGCGCTGCGGCGACATCTTGCCCGCCAGCCGGCCGCTGAACGCCGCGCCCACCATGATGCCGCCGATGGTGCACAGGAAGAACCAGAAGAACTGCGTCGGCGCGAACTGCAGGTGCTCGCCCAGGAACACCGGCGTGGCCAGCACGTAGAGGAACATGCCGTTGAACGGGATGCCGCTTGCCAGCACCAGCATCAGGAACTTGGGGCTGCTGCACAGCCGCCGGTACTCCCGCATCAGCGCCGGCACATGGAAGGGCTGCACCATGTCCGCGTGCAGCGTCTCGGGCAGCAGCCGCCAGTTGGCGACGAACAGCACCGTGCCGACGAAGGTCAGGAACCAGAAGATCGAGTGCCAGTCGGCGTGCACGAACAGGAAGCCACCGACCATGGGCGCGATGGCCGGCGCGACGCCGAAGAACAGCGTCACCTGGGACATGACGCGCTGGGCGTCCGCCGGCGGGAACATGTCGCGGATGATGGCCCGCGACACGACAATGCCGGCACCGGCCGACATGCCCTGCACCGTGCGCCAGAAGACCAGCTGGCCGACAGAGCCGGCGAGCGCACAGCCGACGCTGGCCGCCGTGAACACCCCCAACCCGATCAGCACCACGGGCCGGCGACCGAAGCAGTCCGATAGCGCGCCGTGGAAGAGGTTCATGACGGCGAAGCCGAACAGGTAGGCAGACAGCGTCTGCTGCATCTGCACCGGTGTCGCATCCAGCGCCGCCGCAATGCCCGAAAACGCCGGCAGATAGGTGTCGATGGAGAAGGGCCCGATCATGCCCAAACCGGCCAACAGCACGGACAGGGCCCAGCGGGGCGCGCGCCAGAGGCGGCTGGCTTCAGGATTCATCGGGGGGCGGTCTGGTGAGACGTGCGGGAGCCGCGGGTTGCGGCAGCGCGCCAGTGTATCGACCGGTCTCCCGGCGCGGCGCCTCAGGCCACGAAACCCCTGCGCGGCTGGGCCGTCTTGAACTGCGCGATGACGTCCAGCAGGCCGGCTGCCTGCTGCTGCAGGCTCTCGGCCGCCGCCGCGCTCTGTTCGACGAGGGCGGCGTTCTGCTGCGTGCCCTGGTCGATGGACGCGACCGACTGGTTGACCTGGCCGATGCCGCTGCTCTGCTCGTTGGCCGAGGCGTTGATCTCGGCCATCAGGTCGGTCATGCGGCTGACCTGGCTGACGATGTCGCCCATGGTCGTGCCGGCCTCACCGACGAGCTGGCTGCCCGCCGCCACCTTCTCGACGCTGGCGCCGATCAGGCTCTTGATCTCGCGCGCCGCCTGCGCGCTGCGCTGGGCCAGCGCGCGCACCTCGCCGGCGACGACCGCGAAGCCGCGCCCCTGCTCGCCGGCGCGCGCCGCCTCCACCGCCGCGTTCAGCGCCAGGATATTGGTCTGGAAGGCGATGCCGTCGATGGTGCCAATGATGTCGGCGATCTTGCGGCTGGAGTCGCTGATCTCGCCCATGGTCGTGACGACGCGCTGCACCACGTCGCCGCCGCGCCCGGCCACCTCGGTCGCCGCACTGGCGAGCTGGCTGGCCTGGCGCGAGCTCTCGGCCGTTTGCTGCACGATGGACGTCATCTGCTGCATGGACGCCGCCGTCTGCTGCAGCGAGCTGGCCTGCTGCTCGGTGCGGCTGGACAGGTCGTGGTTGCCGCTGGCGATCTCCTGCGAGGCCGTGGCGATGCTGTCGGCCGACTGGCGCACGCGGCCCACCATGTCGACGAGACCGTCGTTCATGCGCTTGAGCGCCGTCAGCAGCTGGCCGGTCTCGTCGGTGCTGTCGATGACGATGTTGGAGCTCAGGTCACCCGAGGCCACCGCCTCGGCCAGGTGCACGGCGCGCGCCAGCGGCCGCGTCACGGCGTTGCTCAGCGTCCAGCCCAGCAGCACCGCAGCGGCCACCGCGACGGCACAGACCAGCAGCAGCACGACGCGGTCGCTGCTGTAACCCTGCTCCGCCAGCAGCACGCGCTCACGGCCTTGCTCTTCCTCGTTGTTGATGAATTCGTTGGTCGCCTTCAACAGCGCGGCCAGCAGCGGCCGGCATTCCTTGTTCATCTTGGCGATGGCCTCGTCGCGCTTGCCGTCCAGCGCCATGCCGACGATGGCCAGCGCCACCGGGCCGTACTGGGCCTCGACGCGCTCGATCTCGGCGAAGACGGCCTTGTCTCGCTCGGCCAAGTCCGTGGCCTTCGCCATGGCGGCCCTGAGCGTGCCCAACGATTTCTGCGTGTCTTCGTGGGCCTTCGTGACCGCCGCCTTCTCGACGTCCCGGTCGGCCGCCTCGGTGACCAGCACCAGGTTGCGCGCCGCGATCGCACGCCGTGTGGCAAAGCCGCGCAGGTCGGTCGCCAGGCGCTCGCGCTGGCCGACGCTGGTCAGGTAATCGGCAAAGCGGTCATTTGATCGGCTCAGCGAGTTGAGCGCCAGCCCGGACACCAGCAGCACGACGGCCGCCAGCAAGGCAAAACCAAGCATCAGCTTGGACCGCAGGCGCAAATTCTTCAGATTCATGACAACTTCCCTTGCTTGGCCCAAACGCAGCGCGACATCACGCCGCGCAACTCGGGGCGCTATGGCTCATTCACTTTCGGCGACGCATCGGCGAATCTCAAGCAGACCCGCAGCAGGGGGCGTGACTTAGGGCCACAAGGTGGGCGAGCCGCCGCAGGGATGCGGCCGCGGGAGCCCACGCGTCGCCTCCGGGGCACCGCCGTTGGTGCCGGGCTCAGCTGCCGGGTCTTCGCCCGGTCAACTCGACTGTCGGCGCAATGGCGGCATCGCGCCATGCCCTAACGTCACATCAACGTGAAATCCAGCGCATTCGCCTGGATGAAATGAAGAAAGAGTGAAGCAAGCCGATAGGCCGGATTCTGTGCACCACCCTAACCTTGCGGTTGAGATGATGTGACCGCCATTCCTCTGGGCCGGGACTCACGCCCCGGCTCGGTGCCACCTACCCGCCAGCTCTGCGAGCCGCATCAACGCTGGCCTACTTGGTGTTGCTGCGCGTAGAGATTGCCCGTTGCACCCGGTCTCGGTGACTGCGTCTCCGATCCCGCAGGGCTTACGCCCTGCCCGCCCCGCGCCTCCTGCCAAGAGCAAGCTCTCCACAAGAAGGAACCTTTGCGAAGTGGCTTTCGCCCCTTCGCAGGTCCGGACGACCGACTCGTCTCTGTTGCTCTGATCCTCGGCTTTCGCCGGGCAGCCGTTAGCTGCTACGCCGCTCTATGCAGTCCGGACCTTCCTCCAGGGCCATGTTTCCATGGTCGCCCCAGCGGCGGTCTGGCTTGCTTCACCAGCGCATTGTCCCTCACGGCACCAGGAAGTTGCCGATCTCGCAAGGTGCCGCGCCTCGCGGGCCGCAGCGCAACGTGGTCAGCGTCGCGCCGCCGTTGCTGTAGCGCTGCCAGCTGCCGTCACGTGTCTGCTCGCCGGCGCCATCCGCCTGCCAGGCCGCAAGCAGCTGCGCCTGCGTGGCAGCCACCCACACACGCAGGCCGGTGCTGGGGTTGGGCGAGTCATCATCCAGATCGATGCCTGTCTGCCATTCCACGCGCTGCGTCGGCCACCGCGCGTAACGAGCGCCCGTCAGCTGCACTTGCACTTGGGCGTAGCGCCGCACGTGGCCGCGCGACTGCGACTGCAGCTCGCATTGCCAGCCGGTCAGCGTCACGTGCGCGCGCAGCCGCGCCGGCAATGGCGGCAGCACGCGCGCCTCGGTGCAGCGGCGGCCGCCCTGGTCCGCCGCGGCCGACAACCAAGCATTCAGCGCGACGGCATCCGCCTGCTCCGGCGCCACCTGCAGGCTCGCCAGCGCGACGCCCGGCACCGTCAGCAGCAACGCGGCCCATCCTCGTTTTGAAATCATCCCCATCCGCCCAGCATAGGCGGCCCGGCGGCTAGCATCCGCACCACGCCCAAGGAGCCCACCCATGAAAGCCACCAGCATCCTCGACACCATCGGCAACACGCCCCACATCCGCCTGCAGCGCCTGTTTGCCGGTGCGGAGGTCTGGGTCAAGTCCGAGCGCAGCAACCCGGGCGGCTCGATCAAGGACCGCATCGCGCTGGCCATGATCGAGGACGCCGAGGCGCAGGGCCTGCTCAAGCCCGGTGGCACCATCATCGAGCCAACCTCCGGCAACACCGGCGTCGGCCTGGCCATGGTGGCGGCGGTCAAGGGCTACAAGCTCATCCTCGTCATGCCCGACAGCATGAGCGTGGAGCGCCGCCGGCTGATGCTGGCCTATGGCGCGAGCTTTGACGTGACGCCGCGCGAGAAGGGCATGAAGGGCGCCATTGCCCGCGCCCGCGAACTGCTGGAGCAGCACCCGGGCTCGTGGATGCCGCAGCAGTTCGAGAACGGCGCCAACCCGGCCGTGCACGCGAAGACGACGGCGCAGGAAATCCTGCGCGACTTCCCCGATGGCCTGGAAGCGCTGATCACTGGTGTCGGCACCGGCGGCCACATCACCGGCTGCGCCCAGGTGTTGAAGGCGGCCTGGCCCGATCTCAAGGTCTACGCTGTCGAGCCCAGCGCCTCGCCCGTCATCAGCGGCGGCCAGCCCAGCCCGCACCCCATCCAGGGCATAGGCGCGGGCTTCATCCCGGCGGTGCTGGACACGGCGGCGCTGGACGGCGTCATCCTCGTCGAGGCCGAGGCGGCGCGTGAATACGCCCGCCGCAGCGCCCGCGAGGAAGGTCTGCTCGTCGGTATCTCCAGCGGCGCCACACTGGCCGCCATTGCGCAGAAGCTGCCCGAGCTCGCACCCGGCGCGCGGGTGCTGGGCTTCAACTACGACACGGGCGAGCGCTACCTGTCGGTGGACGGCTTCCTGCCAACCTGAGCCCACCCCGTACCGGCTTCGCCGGCCCCCTCAAGGGGGCGCCGCTGGCGGCCTGGCAAAGCCAGTTCCGCGGCGGCCACTCGGAAATTCAACTATTCGCCAGCGTCTTCCGCGTCGACACCCTCGTTGTCCTTGCGTGCCTGCTTGGCCAGCTCGGCCTTCAGCGGCTTCAGCGCCTCGATGAGGTCTTCCGGCGGCTTGGGCGAGGCCAGGCGCAGCGCCGGGGGCGGCAAGCTGGCCAGGTAAGGCGGGCCGAAGACGTATTGCTGCTCCTGGCGGCCGCCGATCTGCAGGCCCAGGCCCAGCAGCAGCAGGGCGGCGATGCCGATGTTCAGCGTGCGCCGTGCGCCCGGCCAGACTAGGCGGGCATGCCAGGCGATCAGCGCCGCGCCGGCCAGCGGCACCGCCAGGCCATCCAGCACCATCAACCTCGGCAGCGACAGCGAATAAGCCACGGCGGGCAACAGCCACTCCAGCACCTGCAAGCTGACGATGACGAGCAGGGCCCGGCGCAGATGCGTCGTGAACGGGAAGCGGTGCTGGAAGATCTGGCTGGCCAGCGACCACAGCCCGGCCCAGCCGAGCAAGAAGGCCAGCGGCCCAAGCAGCGTCGCGGCGTAGTCGACCCAGCGCGTGTCGGGGTCGGACTCGCTCCAGCGGTCCACCCACTGGAAGAACAACATGGCGAGGATCAAGGCCGGCAGCAGCGCCCAGTGGCGCACCGGGTGCACGACGAGGGTCTGCTCGGGCGCAAGCTCGTCGGCGCTGGTGCGCAGGCGCAGCGAGCTGCCGGCGAGCTGGAAGGCGCCGCCGGCGGGCAGCGCGGCCTCTTCGCCCGCGCCCAGGCGCCGGCCGGCGACCGAGCCGCCGTTGCGCGTGTCCAGCAGCCTGAGCACGACGCGGCCCTGGTCGCCGACGTGCAACTCGGCATGCTCGGCAGCAACATGGGCGTCGTCCAGCACGATGTCGCAGGCCGGCGAGCGGCCGATGCGCACCGGCCACTGCGTCACGCGCTGCACGAGGGCGACACGGCCGTCGCGGCCCAGCAGTTCGACGACGGCGGCGGCTGGCGTGGCGGCGGGCATCACTTGGCCTTCGAGCTGTTCGTCCACGCGAAGCCCTCCAGGTAATGCGCCGCGAGCTTGAGCGCGTTGTCAAAGCTGACGCCACGGGCGTCGAAGCGACCGAGCGCACCCTGCTCGGCAGCATCCACCGTCGTCACGAGGACGCTGAGGTCATGCAGGCCGTCGAGCTTGCGGTAGGCGCGCAGGCAGACGACGGCGCGCAGCGGCAGGCCGTCGCGATCGACGAACTGCTCCTTGCAGTGGGCTGCGGTGCGGGACTTGTCCGAGCCGCCCAGGCGTTCGTTGCGGAAGCTCTTGGAGTACTGGCGTGCAAAGCGCAGCGCGCCCAGCTTGGCGCCGTCATAGGCTTCGTGGGACATGTCCAGCCAGCCGGTCTGCAGGTTGCCACCGACGAACAGGGCATGGTCCATGCGGCATTGCGAGCGCTCGAACTCCAGGCCCTTGGTGTCGGCCGGCGTGCTGCTGCCCCAGCAGCGCATGAAGTCCTGCTTGGGCACCGGCAGGCGGTAGCGGTCGTGGTTGGCGCTCTCCCAGGGCAGGGCCAGGAAGCGCGTGACCAGTTCGTCCTGGTAGCGCGTGAGCTGGTCGCGCAGCCGGCTCCAGGCCGCCGTGCGTATGGGCTTGGCGGCCAGGCTGCGCTTGACGATGGCTTCAGCGAACTGGCCGGGCACGAGGAAGCTGACCTGCTGCGCGAACAGCATCGTCGACACGTTGACGCCGACGACCAGGCCTTCTTCGTCCAGCACCGGTCCGCCGCTCATGCCGGGGTTGATGCCGCCGGCGTAATAGATGAGCGGGTCGAAGCTGCGCTCCACCAGGCCGTTGTAGTTGCCCTCGACGACGGCGAAGGCGACGTCGTGCGGGTTGCCCATGGAGTAGATGCGCTCGCCCTTGGCCAGCGGTTGGCTCTGCGGCCGGAAGGCCAGCGCGCCGCGGCCCTTCAGGCCAGCGCCCTTGCCGTCGTCCACCGCGCGCAGCAGGGCCAGGTCGCGGCGGGCGTCGAAGTCCAGCAGCTCCAGTGCGCCGCTCTGGCCATCGGTCGTCGCGTAGCGCAGCCGGTAGCTGTCAGGCTCCAGCGCGAACTGGCTGATGACGTGGTAGTTGGTGACGACATGGCCGTCGTCGCTGACGAGAAAGCCCGAGCCGACCGAGGCCTGGCTGTCCTGGGTCTTGATCAGCGTGCGGATCTGCAGCAGTTGGCCCTTGCTGCGCTCGTACAAGCGCCGCGCGCTGGCGGACACGGTCGCCGGCGGGGCCGGCTGCGCCTGTGCGGCGCTCGCGGGCGCCGAGGCCGGAAGCCCAGGCCGGAGTGGTAGCGACTGCGCGCCGACCACGCAGGCCAGGCCCGCGAGGGCGAGGCCCAATAACGGCTTCAAACAGAACTTCATCAACAAACGACACCTCCCGGGGTGGGCGCCGATGCTAGCCGCTTTGCGCGCCGGGCCCGGTCGTCAGCCCCCGGAACGCGCGTGACGCATTCGCCGGCCCGCAGCCGGCTGCGCTCATCCGTGCCCGAAACGCACCTGGTTGGGCGTCTTCTCGGGCTGCAGCTGGAAGGCTTGCGGGTGCTTGCGGAACAGCTTGGTCGACGGCGCCGTCTTGGGCAGCAGGCCGGCCTCCTTCAGCGCCTTGGCGGCGGCGCCGAGGTCGTGCCACTGGCCGTCGGCCAGCTTGGGCAGCAGGGCCAGGATGGCGTTGACCTCCCTGGCGGCGGCGACCTTGGCGTCGACCGGTGCGGCAGCGACGGCCGGCTTGGGCGCGGGCGCCGGGGCCGGCTTCTGTACCGACGCCGGAGCGGGGGCCGGCGTCGGCTTGGGCGCTGGCGCCGGGGCCGCAGCCTTGGGCGGCGCCGCCTTCTTGGCGGCGGGCCTGGGCGCGGCAGCCTTCCTGGCCGGCTCCCGCCTGGGCGAAGGCTTGCCGCTGTCATGGGCCAGTTCGTTGAACTGGTCGTAGATCTGGATGACGCCGTCGCCCGTCTTGCCCTGCTGGCCGAAGCCGCGCAGCCAGGCGCCCTTCTCGCGCAGCCTCAGCACCAGCGGCGCGAAGTCGCTGTCCGACGACACCAGCACGATGACGTCGGGCTTCTCGGTGATGGCCAGGTCCATCGCGTCGACGGCCATGGCGATGTCGGTCGAGTTCTTGCCGATGGCCAGGTTGACGATGGCGCGCAGGCCCAGGCGCTTCAGGAAGCCCTGGTGGTTCTGCGCCTGCTCGGCATTGCAATAGGCGCGGCGGATATGGACGGCTTCGTAGTCCTTGAAGGCCATCTGTAGTGCCTGTTCGATGACGTCGGTGGCGACGTTGTCGAAGTCGACGAGGAAGGCAACTTTCTTCATCAGATCAGTTTCCAGTTCAGTTGTTCGCCGCCGCGCAGCGGCTTGAGTTGCGCCTCGCCAAAGGGCACGGCGCTGGGCAGCGTCCAGGGCTCGCGCTTGAGCGTGACGGTGCCGGTGTTGCGCGGCAGGCCGTAGAAATCGGGACCGTGGTGGCCGGCGAAGGCATCGAGCTTATCCAGCGCGCCGATGCCCTCGAAGGCCTCGGCATACAGCTCCAGCGCCGAGATGGCCGTGAAGCAGCCGGCGCCGCAGACCGAGTTCTCCTTCAGCTGGGCCGCGTGCGGCGCGCTGTCGGTGCCGAGGAAGAACTTCGGCAGGCCCGAGGCAACAGCCTTCAGCAGGGCCTGGCGATGCTCCTCGCGCTTGAGCACGGGCAGGCAGTAGTAATGCGGGCGCAGGCCACCGGTGAAGATGGCGTTGCGGTTGTAGAGCAGATGCTGCGGCGTGATGGTGGCGGCGGTGAAGCGGTCGGCGGCAGTCACGTACTGAGCCGCTTCCTTGGTCGTGATGTGCTCGAAGACGACCTTGAGCTCCGGCATGGCCGCGCGCAGCGGTTGCATGACACGCTCGACAAACACGGCCTCGCGGTCGAAGACGTCGATGTCGCCGTCGGTCACCTCGCCATGCACCAGCAGCAGCAGGCCCTCGCGCTGCATGGCTTCCAGCGTGGCATAGGTCTTGCGGATGTCGGTGACGCCGGCATCGCTGTTGGTCGTCGCGCCCGCGGGATAGAGCTTGAGGGCGACCACGCCGGCATCCCGGGCGCGCTTGATCTCGTCGACCGGCGTGTTGTCGGTCAGGTAGAGCGTCATCAGCGGCTGGAAGTCCAGGCCTTCGGGCACGGCTGCCAGGATGCGCTCGCGGTAGGCCACGGCCTGCGCGGCGGTCGTGACCGGCGGGCGCAGATTGGGCATGACGATGGCCCGTGCGAACTGGCGTGCCGTGTAGGGCAGCACGCTGGCCAGCGCCGCTTCGTCGCGCAGGTGCAGATGCCAGTCGTCCGGCCGGGTGAGGGTGAGGATGTCGGTCATGGGGCGCGATTGTCGTTCGCCCCATGGCTGAGCAGGGGCATGCATCCACGCGCCGGGGTCGGCGCGTATAAACCCACCGCCCCACCCCCCCGGAGATGTCATGACCCGCCCTGCCCTCGTGCTCGTCACCGCCACCGCGCTGCTCGCCGCCTGCGCCACCGAACCCATGGAGCCTCTCGGCCCGCTGGCCAAGGAGACGATCTACGCGGTCACGACGACCAACCAGTTGGTCCAGTTCAACGCCGGCCAGCCGCAGAAGACGCTGTCCACCAAGGCGCTGACCGGCCTGGCCGCCGGCGACACCTTGCTGGGCATCGACTACCGCGTCGCCAAGGGCCAGCTCTTCGGCCTGGGCGCCAGCGGCCAGCTCTACCGCATCGACACCAAGACCGGTGCAGCCAGCGCCGTCGGCACGCCCGTGGGCCTGCCCGTGGGCGCGACCGAGTGGGGTTTCGACTTCAACCCGACGGTGGACCGCATCCGCGTCGTCAGCGACAGCGGGTTCAACATGCGCCTGCATCCCGACACGGGTGCCGTCGTCGACGCCGACCCCAACACGCCCGGCCTGCAGCTGGACGGCCGGCTGGTGTTCGACGCGAGCGACGTGAACGCCGGCAAGGCGGTCAGCATCGTCGCGGCCGGCTACACCTACAACAAGGACAACGACAAGATCACCACCAACTACGCGCTGGACGGACGCCAGGGCGTGCTGGTGCATCAGGGCAGCAAGGAAGGCGTGCAGCCGCCCGTGTCGCCCAACACCGGCCGGCTGTGGACGGTGGGCTCCCTGGGCGTGGGCTCGTTCGACAAGGCGACGCTGGACATCTCGGACCTGTCCAACGCGGCCTACTCGGCCATCACCACCGGCGGCAAGTCGGTCTGGTATCGCGTTGATCTGGCCACCGGCAAGGCGACGCGCATCGGCAGCATCGCGGCCGGGCCCGTTGTGGGCGCAGCCATCGAGCCCTGATCAGGCGGCGCCGCGCGCCTGCTGGCTGGCGAAGTAAGCCACCTTGCGGGCGCGCATGACCTCACCCAGAGGCCGGTGCGCGGCGAGCGACTGCCAGGGGTCGAAGACACCAGCCTCGACGTGGGCGGCGAAGTCCGCGTCGGCCGACGGTGCCGCCAGCGTCAGCTCGGCCACGTCGACGAACGGCGCGACGGACTCGGTCCATTCGACGCTGGCGTCCTCGACGGGCGTGCGCGCCTCGTCGACAAAGAACTGCAGCTGCAGCCGGTACCTCAGCGGCCCGGCGGCGGCATGTGCGGCGAGGTCGCCAGCCCAGTCGCCGTTGACGTCGGCACGCGGCTTCAGCGCCGACGGCGGCAACAACCGCAGCTTGACGGCAGCAGGGCCGCAGCTGATGGGCAAGGTGCTGGCAAAAGCCTCGGTGGCAAAACCGCTGAAGGGCTTGCCGGCCGTCGCGGCCAGGCGTTTGAGCTGCTTGAACCCACCGACCAGGCCGAAGGTCTTGAACACCCAGGCCAGCACCGCCGCAGGACCGTTGCCGGCGGCCAGCACGAGGCCGAAGAAGTGGCGGCTGTCGGGGAAGGCAAAGGCCGTCTGGTTGATCAGCGACAGGTCCTGATGGTCGGTGCGGCCACCAAGGGCCGACTCGCCATCGACACCGAAGACACGCATCGCAAAGCCGCGGATGTCGGGCCGACGGTTGCTTTGCTTGTCCATCGCGCCGTTGGACAGGCGCACCCAAACTTCATGCTCGCCCGGCGTGGCGAAGAGACCGTGGCGGGCATGCGCGGGCAGGCCGTCCAGCACGCGCAGCCGGCCGCGCACGGCGGCCACCGCCTTGCGGTGCAGCGCGCGGCCGGCGCCGAAGTGCTCGTCCTTGCGCTTCTGCATGTCGGCCATGGCCCGCGCGGCTTCAGCATGACGGGCCGCCTCGTCGGCTGAAATGACTTCCTTCCATCCCGTGCCGACGCTGCTCATGGCGCGCTCCTGATCAGTGCTGAAGGATCTTGGCCAGGAAGTCCTTGGCGCGCGGCGAGCGCTCCTCGGGCTTGTTGAAGAAGTCGCTGCTGCTGCAGTCCTCGATGATCTTGCCCGCGTCCATGAAGATGACGCGGTGGCTGACCCGCTTGGCAAAGCCCATCTCGTGCGTCACGCACATCATGGTCATGCCCTCATGGGCCAGCTGCACCATCACGTCCAGCACCTCGCCCACCATCTCGGGGTCCAGCGCCGAGGTGGGCTCGTCGAACAGCATGACGATGGGGTCCATCGACAGCGCCCGCGCGATGGCCACGCGCTGTTGCTGGCCGCCCGACAGCTGACCGGGGAACTTGTCCTTGTGGACCGTCAGGCCCACGCGGTCCAGCATCTTCAGGCCACGCGTCTTGGCGTCTTCCGCCGAGCGGCCCAGCACCTTGATCTGGGCGATGGTCAGGTTCTCGGTCACCGACAGGTGGGGAAAGAGCTCGAAGTGCTGGAACACCATGCCCACGCGCGAGCGCAGCTTGGGCAGGTTGGTCTTGGGGTCGGCGATGGAGATGCCGTCGACGACGATGTCGCCCTTCTGGAAGGGCTCCAGCGCGTTGACCGTCTTGATCAGCGTCGACTTGCCGGAGCCCGACGGCCCGCAGACGACGACGACCTCACCCTTCTTGATGGACGTGGTGCAGTCGGTCAGCACCTGGAAGGCGCCGTACCACTTGGAGATGTTCTTGATGTCGATCATGGCGGACTCAACTCAATTCAACGAATGATGGCGATCTTCTTCTGCAGCCTGCGCACCAGTTGCGACAGGCCGAAGCAGATGACGAAATAGACGACGGCAGCGACGAGATAGGTTTCGACCGGGCGGTTGAAGTTCTTGCCCGCGACCTCGAAGCCCTTGAGCAGGTCGTACTCGCCGACCGCGTAGACCAGGGAAGTGTCCTGGAACAGGATGATGGTCTGGGTCAGCAGCACCGGAAGCATGTTGCGGAAGGCCTGGGGCAGCACGACCAGCTTCATCGTCTGGCTGTAGGTCATGCCGACGGCATAGCCGGCGTTGACCTGGCCCTTGGACACCGACTGGATGCCGGCCCGCATGATCTCGGAGAAGTAGGTCGCCTCGAACAGCGTGAAGGTGATGAAGGCCGACATCTGCCCGCCCAGCGGCCCGAGCAGCTTGGGGATCAGCAGGAAGAACCACAGGATCACCATCACCAGCGGGATGGAGCGCAGCGTGTCGACATAGAAGGCCGCCGGCACCGACAGCCACTTGTGGCTGGACAGCCGCATCATCGCCAGCAGCGTGCCGAGGATGATGCCGCCGATCATGGACACCAGCGTCAGCTGAATGGAGAACCAGAAGCCCTTGGCGACAAAGCTCTGGATGACCGCCCAGTTCAGGAAGGAATAGTCGAGATTGAGCATCACTTGGCTCCTGCCTGGCCAGGGATGCGCACACGCGCCTCGATGAACTTGGCGATGCGGTTTATCGCAAACGCCGAGATGAAGTACAGCGCCGTGACGGGGATGAAGATCTCCTCGAAGTGAGACGTTTCCTCCGAGGCCTGCTGCGCGAACTGCGCCAGCTCCGGGATGCTGACCGCAAAGGCCACGGCCGAGTTCTTGACGATGTTCATGCTCTCGCTCGTCAACGGCGGGATGACGATGCGAAACGCCATCGGCAACAGCACGTAGCGATAGGTCTGGGGCAGCGTCATGCCCACGGCCTGGCCGGCGTACCGCTGGCCGGTGGGCAGGGTCTTGATGCCGGCCTTCACCTGCTCGCCGATCCGGGCGCTCGTGAAGAAGCCCAAGGCAAAGACGATCAGCACCGACGGCGGCACCGCCTCACGCAAGGTCGGGAACAGCGCGGGCAGCACGTGGTACCAGAGGAAGACCTGCACCAGCAGCGGGATGTTGCGGAACAACTCCGTCCACGCCTCGCCGAAGCGCACCAGCCATTTGTTGGGCGCCGTCCGGATGATGCCGATCAGCGAACCCACGACCAGCGCCAGCAGCAGCGCCAGCAGCGAGACGCTCAGCGTCCAGCCCCAGGCGCCCAGCATCCATTGCAGATAGGTCTGCTCCTTGCCGCCGGGGCCGAAGCAGCCGGCGATGGCCTCCCCGGTGGCGGTGTCATTGCAGTAGAACTGCCAGTCCCAACTCATGGCGACTCCCTCAAGCCTGTCGTCTAAAGCAAAGCGGGTGCCAGGCACCCGCTTTGCGGTGGTTCAGAGCAACGCGCGCATCACTTCTTCGCGGCGTAGTCTTCCATCGGCTTGTCGTTGGGGTTGGCCCAGGCGTCCTTGGTCGCCGGGGACAGCGGCAGGCCGATCTTGGTGTTGGTCGGCGGGATGGGCTGCAGGAACCATTTGTCGTAGGTCTTGGCCAGTTCGCCCGACTTGATCTGCGCCTTGATGCTGTCGTCCACGGCCTTCTTGAACGCCGGGTCGTCCTTGCGCATCATGATGGCGATGGGCTCGACATTCAGCACCTCGCCGACGATCTTGAAGTCCGCCGGGTTCTTGGACGTGGCGATGTTCTTGGCCAGGATGGAGCCGTCCATGACGAAGGCATCGGCGCGGCCGGAGTCCAGCAGCAGGAAGCTGTCGGCGTGGTCCTTGCCGAACACTTCCTTGAAGTCCACGCCGGTGGCGCGCTCGTGTTTGCGCAGCGTCTGCACCGAGGTGGTGCCGGTGGTCGTGGCCACCGTCTTGCCGTTGAGCTGATTGATCGCGGTGATGCCCGAGTTGGCCTTCACGGCGATGCGCACTTCCTCGACATAGGTCGTCACGGCGAAGGCAACGTCCTTCTGGCGTCCGACGTTGTTCGTCGTCGAGCCGCACTCCAGGTCGATGGTGCCGTTGACCGTCAGCGGGATGCGATTGGCCGACGTGACCGGCTGGTACTTGGTTTCGAGCTTGCGGCCGAGCAGCTTTTCCAGGTCGGCGACGACCTTGGTGCAGACGTCGATGTGATAGCCGACGTACTTGCCGTCACCGATGGTGTACGAAAGACCCGAGGACTCGCGAACACCCATGGTGATGACGCCACTGTCCTTCAGCTTCTTCAGCGTGTCTTCGGCATGCGCGGCGGAAACACCGGCCAGCAGGGCTGCGACGAGCAAAACTTTCTTCATGGAGACTCCAACAACAGGTAGTGAAATCGATAGCAGCCCTGAGCAGACCACGCCGTGCACTCAGCCCGAATACGGGTTTTCACGATCCATGCACAGCTGCAATGACCTCATGCCGCCGACGCAAGATAGTCCCACAGCGCCTGCGCCGCAGGCTTCTGGCGGCGCGACGCCTCGGGCCGCTCGCGGTAGATGCGCAGTTCCATGCTGACGCTGAACGTCCCCGGCGCCGCCGCCGGCACCAGCCGACCGCCAGCCAGCTCCTTCTGCACCGAACTGGCCGGCAGGAAAGCCAGGCCATGCCCTTCGACCGCCATGGCCTTCAGGCCCTCGGCCATGTCAGTCTCGTAGATCGCGTCCAGGTTGAGCGCGCAGTCGGCCTGCTTGACGATGAGTTCGACGATGCGGCCCAGATAGGCGCCGGCCGCATAGCTCAGGAAGGGGATCTTCTGCCCCGGCCGTCCCGGCAGCCGGAACATCGGCTCGCCCTGGGCGTCTGCCCGGGCGTAGGGCGACAGGGTCTCGTGACCCAGCGAGACCATCTGGTAGCGCTCCGGGTCGAGCTGCAGAGGCTGGCTGGCGTGGTGGTAGACCAGCAGCAGGTCGCAGTTGCCTTCGCTGAGCTGCAGCATCGCGTCATGCACATTGGCCGCATTCAGCCGGCACTTGATCGCCCCGAAGCCGCGGCGCAGGCTCATCAGCCAGTGCGGGAAGAAGCTGAAAGCCAGCGAATGCGGCACGGCGAACTCAATCATGTCCTGGTCGGCCGCCTGATGGCTGCGCAGCATGTTGCGCGTCGCCTGCAGATTGCCCAGCAGATCCACGGCCTGAGCCAGCAGCGTCGCGCCGGCGGCCGTCAGTCGGGTCGGGTAGGACGAGCGATCCACCAGATCCACGCCAGCCCAGGCCTCCAGCGCCTGGATGCGGCGCGAGAACGCCGGCTGAGTCACATGACGCAGCTGGGCCGAGCGGGAGAAGCTGCGCGTCTCAGCCAGGCTGACGAAGTCTTCAAGCCATTTGGTTTCCACCCAGGGCAGTGTAGCCACGGCGATAGCCCCCCCTAAGCCAGGTCCCCGAAGGCCTTTGCCCCCTTAACTGAAGGGGCGCCGCGCCGCGCAGGAAGGAAGGGCTTGTTTAAAGTCCAGATCACAAACCCAACTCGAAATCCACGGACGGAGAACGCCATGCGCGCAACGAGCAAACTTTTGGCCCTGGCCTTGACGGCAGCACTGCAGCCGGCCGTCGCCGGCGTGGTTCCGCTGACCTTTGAAGACTTCAAGGCTACCGAAGATAACGACGGCCTCCTCAAACTGACGGATCAATACATCAAGGATGGCATCGTGTTCTCCGGCGCCGCCTGGGCTCAGGTCCATTCGCCGTACCCTGGTTCTGATCCTGTGTGTGGCAGTGACGGTGTCGCGAAGTTCGTCCCTCACGATGGCGGCTGCGTTGCACTGGCATTGAACGGCGGCGGCAGCTTCCGTCTCAACTTCGCGCCGGGCTTCATTTCGGGCACGTCGATGTTTTACTCGGCACTCGAGGGCGCCGGCGTCAAGATCAGGCTGTACGAAGGCGAGAACGGCACCGGAAACAGCACGCTACTGCAAGGCCTAGGTCTGACGGAGGCGAACTGCACCACCGTCCGTGGCGCCCGCTTCTGCAACTGGGATCTGTTGACACTCACCTTCGACGGCATCGCGCGCTCCATGGACGTGTCGGCCACCGATCAATCACTGATGCTGGACGATTTCAGCTTCGTTCAGTCCGGCACGACCACGCCCCCCGGCCGCCTGCCGGAACCCGCCAGCCTCGTGCTCGCCTTCAGCGCCCTGGGTGCCCTGGGCTGGGCCCGCAAGCGCGCGGCTCGCTGAACCAAGCAGGCCCCTTGCCTCGCCAGAACGACCGCCACGGCGGTCGTTTTTCATTGGCGGCGCACTATTTCTTCTTCTGCGGATAGATGGTCTCGCCGCGCTTGAGCATCTCGACGAAGGTTTCGATCTTGCGTTTGCGACCGGCTTCCGTCTTCAGGTTGTGGACGCGGAAGGCCAGCGCGATGCGGTTCTGCTCACTGAGACCGGCGAGCATCTTGCGCGCCTTGGGCTCGGCGTCGATGGCGGCCTGCAGGTCGTCGGGAATCTTCATGGCCTGACCGCTGGCATAGGCGCGCGCCCACCGCCCGTCGGCCTTGGCGGCCTCGACTTCCCGCAGCCCGTGAGGCGTCATGCGGCCTGCCTTGATCAGCCTTTCGACATTGGCGATGTTGATCTGGCTCCAGATGCTGCGGCTGCGGCGGGGCGTGTAGCGCTGCAGGAAGCTGGTCTCGTCCAGCCCCTTGCGGATGCCGTCGATCCAGCCCCAGCACAGCACCACGTCGATGCCCTGCTTGGCCGTGATCGAGGCCAGCCCCGAGCCGACCTTGTGGATCTTGACCCACACCTCGGCCCGCTGATCGTGATGAGCCGCGAGCCAGTCATAGAAGGCCTGCTCATCACGAAACTCGCGCACGCTGTCCGGGTTGATCACTGTCGGGGCCACGGGCTTCCTTCCATCCGCACTGAGGGCGGCGCCAGTCTACTCAGCGCCCGGAGCTCAGCATCGGGAACGGGTCGGGATAATCCGCCTCGACCTCTTTCCAGCCACTCGTCGGGCCTCGATGCGCCATCTGCACCCAAAGGCGAGTCCTAGCCTTGGTTAGCCCCCGGATGAATATTTCAGACGCCATACCCGGCACGCCCGCCCGCCTGCGCAACCAGCGCGACTACGTGCGCCTGCTCGGTGCCCGGGTGACAGGCGGCGCGGCCAACCAGATGCTGATGGTGGCGCTGGGCTGGCAGATGTACGACCTGACCGCCAGCGCCTGGGACCTGGGGCTGGTGGGCCTCGCGCAGTTCCTGCCCGCGCTGCTGCTGACGCTGCCGGCGGGCCACTTGGTGGACCAGCGCGACCGCCGCCTGCTGCTGGCCGCCAGCCTCAGCCTGCAACTGCTCACGGCCGCGAGCCTGGCGTTTGCCAGCGCGGGCGGCTGGGTAGGGCCGAACCTCATCCTGATGCTGTCCGTGCTGCTGGGCTGCGCGCGCGCGTTGCAGATGCCCGCCCAGCAGGCGCTGATGCCCTCGCTGGTGGCGCCGGCCCTGCTGCCGCGCGCCGTTGCCGCCGCCAGCTCGACCATGCAGGCCGCCATCATTGCCGGCCCGGCCCTGGGCGGCGCCCTCTATGCCCTCGGGCCCTGGGCGGCCGGCCGCATCGCGCACAGCACGTCGGCCAGCGCCGCCGCGCACTGGGGCGCGGCCATCGTCTACGGCGTGTCGCTGCTGCTGCTGGCCGCCGCCGTGGCCGCCGTGCTGACCATCCGCCACCGGCCCGCGCCGGCCCGCCGCAACGCACCTGGCTTTGCGCAACTGACGGCCGGCATCCGCTTCATCTGGCAGCGGCCCGTCGTGCTGGGCGCGATCTCGCTGGACCTGTTCGCCGTGCTGCTGGGTGGCGCGACGGCGCTGCTGCCCATCTTTGCGCGGGACATCCTGCACACCGGTCCCGAGGGCCTGGGGCTGCTGCGCTCGGCGCCCGCGCTGGGCGCTGTTGTCGTGGGCCTGTGGCTGGCCCGCAATCCCATCGCCCGCCGCGCCGGCCACTGGCTGCTGGGCGCCGTGGCGGTGTTCGGCTTCTCGATGATCGCCTTCGCGCTGACGACGACCTTCCTCGTCGCCTTCGTCGTGCTGGCCGTCAGCGGCGCGGCCGACATGGTCAGCGTGGTTATCCGCCAATCGCTGGTGCAGTTGGAAACCCCGGACGACATGCGCGGCCGCGTCGGCGCCGTGAACTCGGTCTTCATCGGCGCCAGCAACCAGCTCGGCGAGTTCGAATCCGGCGCCACGGCCGCGCTGATCGGCCCGGTGGGCTCGGTGCTGCTGGGCGGCGTCGGCGTGCTGGCCATCGTCGCGCTGTGGTGGCGGCTGTTCCCGGCGCTGGCGCAGCGAGACAGCCTGCAGCCCCAAGTGGCCTAGGGGAATCCTCACCGCGAGCCGTCCTCCTTCTGCACGAGGACTCGCAGACGTGGGGGTATGAATCCAGCATGTCGCGGCCTACTGTCCCCAGACACAAACGCCCGCTTCGGGCACTTGGAGACATCGATGGCCACAAGTCGCTACCCGGAAGCCCAGCTCATGATCGCCCGCGAGGAGCTCGTCGAGCACGCCCTCGTCGGCGTGCTCAAGAACGCCACGGCGGGCATCCCGGTGCTGCGCGACTGGGTGGCCGGCACCGTCCGCAAGACCCCGCTCGTCATCTACGACATCAACGGCCAGCCGCTGTTCTACGACTTCGAGGTCGGCAAGACCGGCCAGGTCTTCGGCAACGTGCGCGTTGCGGCCAGCCAGGTGCTGGGCACGGGCGTCGTCTCCTCCGAGATCGGCGAGCGGGCGTGGAACTTCGACGCGGCAGTGAAGAAGCTCACGCCGCTGGTCAAGCGCGAGTTCAAGGGCGCCAAGATCGCCGAGCCCAAGCTCGTCTGCTACAGCTACCCCAAGCTCGGCGTGATGTTCGAGATAGACGGACCGCAGGGACCCGCCCGGGCCATCTACGACGTCGCCTCCTTCGCCCGCGTGCCCGAGCGCAAGGACGACAGCCGCGAGGGCTTCTATGCCTGGTCGGTCTACGACGCCATTCCCGACCCCGAGCGCAAGCAGCGCGTCGCCCGCTTCAAGAAGATCGAGGCCGAGCGCGTCAGCATCAAGCCCGCGCTGCGCAAGGAGATCACGGCGGCCCGTGTGCTCACGCCGGTGGTGGGCAAGCTCGGCGGGACGGTGGCGCAGAACGTCACCCACCTGCTGGAGTTCTGCAACCACTACGGCCACACCCACGCGCGCTCGCRCCACTGTTTCGCGCTGCACGGCCAGCAGGTCAACGACTACTGTTCTGTCGCCACCTGCCAGATGATCCTGTGCTTCTACCGCTACTACTACACGCAGGACCAGATCGCCCCGGCCCTGGGCTACAGCGCCGGCGACGGCTGCCCGCGCGACGTCAGTGCCGGCTACAAGTCGCTGACCTGCAACCACCTGGATTCCAGCTTCGACGAAGACGCCACCTGGGAGAAGGCGCGCGACCAGATCAACCTGCACCGGCCCTTCAAGAGCGGCATCTCCGGCCATGCGCGTGCCTGCGCCGGCTACTCGCATGCGCGCTGGTCCTTCGGCGGCAGCACCACCGACAAGAAGCTCTACATCTACGACCCGTGGCCATGGAACGCCGACTACGCCCTCGGTGGCGCGATCACCTGGGAGGATTGGGACGCCGTGACTCACACCAACTATGTCTACGCAAACATCGATTGCGCCTGAGGATCCAGAGCAACTTCGCCAGGCCGTCGCCCGCGCTGTAGGTGCCGAACCCGTCGCCAGCGACCCGCGCATGGCGGCCTTGCGAGATGCAGAAATCGGCACGCCACTGCTGGCGGGCGACGACGACGGCATGCCGGCGTTCTGGCTGGTGCCCCTGCTGCAAGGGGACAGTGCCTGCGGCTACGCGCGCGTCGATCTCGGCGGGCGCGTGGCGCAGGTCAGCGCCTTTGGAGCCGGGGCTGGTGACACGGCAGCGTGGCCACCCGCGCAGTACTTCAGCGGGCCGCCTCGGCGGCTCGTCGACGAAGTGCAGGCCCGACACCCGGATGTACCGCTGAGCGCTGCAAGATTTTCCTTCGACGCCAGCCCGGCACGCTGGGCCTGGCGCATCGCCATCGGCGAACCGGCAGACAGAATCGCCTACCTTGCCCACGACGGCTGGTACGAGAAGCCGGCGCGCGCCGTCCGCTCCGGCCTGCGCTAGATTCCTGGTCGGGTTTGCAAAGCAACGGCCGGGCACGTCGCCCGAACTTTCCTGAGCGTCATTCATGCGCATCGCCACCTACAACATCAACGGTCTGAACGCCCGCCTTCCCGTGCTGCTGCGCTGGCTTGAGAAGACCCAGCCCGACGTCGCCTGCCTGCAGGAGTTGAAGTCGCCGCAGGAGCGCTTTCCAAGGGAGGAGTTGAAGGCGCTCGGCTACGAGGCGGTCTGGCACGGCCAGAAGAGCTGGAATGGTGTGGCCGTCCTCGTGCGCGGACAGGCGCCCATCGAGGTCCAGAGAGGACTGCCGGAAGACCCTGACGACACCCAGAGCCGCTACCTCGAGGTCGATGTGGGCAGCCTCAAGGTGGTGTGCCTTTATCTGCCGAACGGCAACCCGGCCCCTGGCCCGAAGTACGACTACAAGCTGCGCTGGATGGAGCAATTCATCCTGCACGCCGCGAAGCTGATTGAAGGCGACATGCCGGTGGTGCTGGCCGGGGACTACAACGTCATCCCCACAGCGCGCGACGTGTACAAGCCCGAACGCTGGGTCGATGACGCGCTCTTCCGCACGGAGACGCGCGAGGCGTTCGAGCGGCTGGTCTCACAGGGCTGGACCGATGCGATCCGGGCGCTCCATCCCGACGCCACGATCTACACCTACTTCGACTACTTCAGGAACGCCTTTCAACGCCACGCCGGCTTGCGCATTGATCACCTGCTGCTGAACCCGTCGCTGGCGCCGCGGCTGCGTGCAGCGGGCGTTGACCTTGATGTGCGCGGCTGGGAAAAGTCCAGCGACCATGCGCCAGTGTGGATCGAGCTGGACTGAAGCCTCGCGCGTCAGCCCCGCTTGCCCTGTAGATATTGCTCCACCTTGGCGGCTCGGTCGCCCACCTCGGCAACCGCCTGCTTGAGTTGCTCGGGAGTGACGCCGAACCTTGTGGCCCAGTCGCGCAGCTCATAGTCCTCGTTGACATTGATGCGTTGACGGTCCTGGCCGCCGGTCTCTGACTTGTTGTCTGGCATGTTCGTGCTCCGGCTTGTGGGTGTCGATAAAGGGCAAGGCCCGGTGGCCGGGCCTTGCCGAGTCGGTCAGTGCGGGTCGCCGGCCAGGCCCATCAGTTCGGCCTTGCGCGCGGCGATCTCCTCGCCGAGCGCATCCAGGTCGAGGTCGGACTTGCGGATCTTGGGAAACATCTCGCCCTCCTCTTCCTTGACGTGGTGGTCGATGTACTCGCCCAGGACCTTGACCTTGGCGTCGTACAGCGGATCGTCCGGCGAGCCGGATTCGATCTGGGCGATCAGCTCCTTCGCGCTGGCATGCTCGACGTCGGCCTCGTCGACCAGGTCCTCGTCTTCGCCCAGCACCTCGCGAGCGCGCGGATAGAAGAGTTCCTCTTCGGCGGTCGCATGGGCGGTCAGCATCACGCAGATCTGCGCGGCGACGACTTGCTTCTCTCCCGCCTCGGCTTCGGCCTTGACGAGCTTGTCGTAGGCCTTGAAGAGCGCCTTCACTTCGCGGTGGTCGGTGATCAGGAGATCGATCGCGTCGGGAGCTTCACCGCCACGGGCCTTGGAACCGGTGACGGGTTTGGTGGATGCGCCCTTGGACGCCTTGGCTGAGGTTTTCGTTGTGGTTGGCATGTGATTTCCTACTGGCTAGTGGCAAAAGTGCCGCGCGCGCCGGCGAGCCGCGCGGCTCGAAGGTCAGTCCGTATCCGCAGAGATCGCGGCACGAAGCCGCGATGCATCCGACGGCAAAAGACGTTCCTGCGTTGCCGAGATCAACTCTGTCGCTCGCCGGAAAGTGGCTGCGTCCTACAGGTCGGATCGGGACGCTTGTTCGATGCTTTGCGCTCACTTGATCGCTGCTGCAAGGGCGCAATTGGGCGCGATGTCAGTTGAGCCGCACAGAAAGGAAAGCCATGACCGAAAGCCTCATCGACGTTCACAACGGCATCACCTTCAAAGTGGAAGCCGTTCCACAGGGCGACCTGTTCGCGGGACGCTTCACGCTGCTGGGCGCGGTTGCGGCTGTGGCCAGTGGGGCGGACGACAGCTATCGCCCCACGACGGACAACGCCTGGGCCACGCCCGCTGAAGCGTTGACCTATGCCACCGAGGCTGCTCACCACGCCATCGAAGGCATTCCCGCGTTTGAAGGTCGACCGAGATAGGCGCACGCACAAACAAGGGTGCTCTGGGAACGAGCCTTGCCACGCCCATGTTGCGACCGCAGGGCCACTCGTCGGCCTCGCGGCAGCCAGGGCGCTCCCGTTTCGAGGGGCGTTCCACCCACCGCTTCCCAAGGAGATTTCCATGAGCGATGTCAGCACTACCGGCCCCGTCATCTCGTCCTCGGACGTCGAGGGCACCCAGGTCTACAACCGTCAGGGCGACACGCTCGGCTCCATCGATGACCTCGTCATCGACAAGGTGTCCGGCCGTGTGCGCTATGCGGCGCTTGAGTTCGGCGGCTTCCTCGGCATGGGCACCGACCGCTATCCGGTGCCGTGGAACACGCTCAAGTACGACACCGGCAAGGACGGCTTCGTGGTCGACATCGACAAGTCGACACTGGAGAACGCACCCCGCTACACGGACGACGCCCGACCGGAATACACCGAGGAGTACGGACGCAAGGTCTACGACTTCTACGGCGAGACCTGGGTGTAAGCCAACGAACGTCGACCTGCAGATTTTGCTGTCGACTTTGGAAGAAATCCTCGCCGGCGCGCCCTCGGGGCGCCGCTCGCGAAGTTGCTCGCGCTAAAAACAACGCGCCTGCCTTGTGACGCCGGCGCTCAAGCGCTCCACGGCGCTGTTGATGAAGCTTGTGCGAGAGCCGCGCTCCGCCCAGGTCACAGCGCGTGCTTTCTCGGTTCAGCGGTTTAACTATTAAATGAAGTAAGCACTAGGCAGTGTCCAGTGCGCGACGTTGTGCGTGATGAACTGCGGCTTTTTCTCTAGATATACCTGGGGAGTTCGCGACGCCTGTCGAGCTGTTTGGCCCCATAATCGCCAAAAAATTCATTACGTTTGATAAGCAAATGACCRCCGTGACCGAACCCGTTGCCGAGGCCCTCCTCGCTGGACTGGAGCTGTTGAGCTTCGCCCGGCACGGTGCCGTGCTGCACATCGCCCTCAACCGGCCCGCCAAGCGCAACGCCCTCAACGACCCGTTGATTGCCCAGTTACACACCGCCTTCCTGCACCTGCCGGAAGACGTGAAGGCCGTATTGATCAGCGGGGAGGGTTCGCATTTCTGCGCCGGGCTCGATCTGTCGGAGCTGGTGCACCGCCAGGTCGATGAGGCCGTGCTGCACTCGCGCAGTTGGCATGCCGCTTTCGATGCCATCCAGTACGGCCGCGTGCCGGTCATCGTGGCGCTGCACGGCGCCGTGGTGGGTGGCGGGTTGGAACTGGCTGCGGCCTGCCACATCCGCGTGGCCGACGACTCGGCCTACTTCGGTTTGCCGGAAGGCCAGCGCGGCATCTTCGTCGGCGGTGGCGGCTCGGTTCGCATCCCGCGCCTGATCGGCGTGGCGCGCATGACGGACATGATGCTCACCGGGCGCGTGCTGGATGCGGACGAGGCGGAGCGGGCCGGGCTGGTGCAGTACCGCACGCCCGCTGGCGACGCGGTTCGGCGAGGCCTGGCGCTCGCGCAGAAGGTCGCGGGCACCGCGCCGATGACGGTCTTCGCGGTCATGCATGCGCTGCCGCGCATCGCGGAGCAAGCGCCGGGCGAAGGTCTGTTCACCGAGTCGCTGATGTCTGCCGTGGCGGCCAGCACCTCGGAAGCGCAGACGGCGCTGCAGGCCTTCCTGCAGGGCAAGGCCGGCAAGGTGCTGAAGGCCTGAGGGCTCAGGCCACGCGTCGCAACTTCAACCACGGCAAAGGACAAGCCATGAAGATTCAAGGACAGGCAGCGCTCGTGACGGGCGGCGGCTCGGGGCTGGGCGAAGCGGTGGCGCTCGAGCTGGCGCGGCAGGGTGCGAAGGTCGCTGTGCTGGACATCAACGCCGCCGGAGCGCAGCGCGTGGCGCAGGACATCGGCGGCCTGGCCTTGCTGTGCGACATCACCGACAGCGCCTCGCTGGAGGCGGCGCTCGACGCCGCCGAGTCCGCCCATGGCCCGGCGCGCATTCTCATGAACATCGCCGGCATCGGCACGGCCAAGCGCGTGATCGGCCGGGACGGCAAGCCGGCGCCGCTGGAAGACTTCGAGCGCGTGGTCCGCATCAACCTGATCGGCACCTACAACGCCGTCCGCCTGGCCGCGGCCCGCATGGCCCGGCAGGACGGCCTGGAGGACGGCGAGCGGGGCGTGATCGTCTGCACCGCCTCGGTGGCCGCGTTCGACGGACAGGTGGGCCAGGAGGCCTACGCGGCGTCCAAGGCCGGCATCGTCGGCATGACGTTGCCGCTGGCGCGGGACCTGGCCCAGCACGGCATACGCGTCTGCACCATCGCGCCGGGCCTGTTCGCCACGCCGCTGCTGAAGGAACTGCCCGAGGAGGTGCAGGCCAGTCTTGCAGGCTCCATCCCGTTCCCGAAGCGCTTGGGCCGCCCTGATGAGTTCGCTTCGCTGGCGGCGCACGTCGTCACCAACGGGCACCTCAACGGCGAGGTGATCCGCCTCGACGGCGCGCTGCGCATGGCGCCGCGCTGAGGCGGCGTCGCAGCGAAAGTCGGCACCTTCACTTCATGACCGCGCCCAAAGACAAAGAGCCCGTGCTGGAAGAAGGGCGGCTGCAGAGCCTCATCGGCTATCGCATCGCCAAGGCACGCCTGGCCACGCAGACGCTGTTCGCCCGCCACATCGGCACCCCGTTCGGCTTGCGGGCGGTCGAGTATTCGCTGCTGATGCTGCTGCACGCGAACCGCGTGCTGACGCCCAAGCAATTGAGCCGCGCCCTGGCGCTGCCTGGGCCCAACCTCACCATCCTGATGGACCGCATGCAGGCGCGCGGGCTCATCGAGCGCGTGCGCAGCGAGGTGGACCGTCGCTCGCAACAGGCGCTGCTGACGCCCGAAGGGCAGGTCCTGGCCCAGCAACTGGACGAGCAGACGCCAGGCGTTGAAAGAGACCTGGACGGGCCTCTCAGCCGCGGCGAGCTCGTGATGCTGGCGGAGCTGCTGGACAAGGTGGCGAACGCCACGCGCGACCGCAGCGCAGACGCCGCCGAATCCGACGACTGATTCGCGGCTCAGCTGAGGTCGATGCCGACGTCGCTCAGGTGTGAGGCGAGCATCTTCTTCACCAGGCGCACGAGCTCCGTTCGTTCAGGCTCGTCCAGCACGCCGAGCAGCATCTCGCTGTGAGCGCAGACCAGCTGACCCGCGCGTTGCCACAGCGCATCGCCTTCCGGCGTCAGCGCCAGCTTGAGATAGCGGCGGTCGGCGCCGTGCTCTTCCCGGGTCACGAACCCGCGGGACACCAGGTCCTGGATCAGCGTCGTGACCTGGGACTTGCGCATCAGCATCGCGCGGGCGATCTCGTTCTGCTCCACCCCTTCGTTGGCCGTGATCAGGCCCAGCATCGTCAACTGCCCCGCGGCCAGATCCAGCTCGCCGACGTAGGCCTCGGCCGACTGCACCGCCATGTTGCGCATGACGCGCGACAGAAAGCCCATGTTGTCCCGCAATACCCCGAGCTTGAGCTGCCGGCGCGGCGTGGGTCGTCTGGGCGTTTTCTGATGAGTCATAACCAAATTATCGAATGGCGCGCCGCTTCGGGGCTGCAGGCAGCTGAGGTCATCGCGCGATGCGGGAAATCACCAACGAGACAGGCGCGGATTCTTGTTGATGTCGACGCGGCAATGGTTCACACTTTAAACAGTTACTAGTTATAAGTAATTCAACGAGACAACATGGACCAACGTCCTCCAGCCCTGCGCCTGCGGGGGATCGTCAAGCGCTACGGCAAGACCGTCGTGCTGGATGGCATTGACCTTGACGTGGCGGACCGCGAAGTGGTCGCCCTCATCGGCCCCTCCGGCTCGGGAAAGTCGACGCTGGTCCGCTGCATCCATCAGCTTACGTCTATCGATGGCGGTGCCGTCTACGTTCACGGCGTGCTGCAGGGCTACGAGCGGCACGGCGACGGCTTGCGTGCGTTGAGCGAGGTGGCCATCGCGGCCCAGCGCCAGCGCATCGGCATGGTGTTCCAGCAGTTCAATCTTTTTCCGCACATGAGCGTGCTTCGCAATGTGATGGAGGGGCCCGTGCAGGTGCTGCGAGAGAACCCGGTCGCGGCCCAGGCCCATGCCGAGGAATTGCTGGACCGCGTCGGCCTGCGGAACAAGAAGGACGCCTATCCACGCCAGTTGTCCGGCGGCCAGCAGCAGCGCGTGGCCATTGCGCGCGCCTTGGCGATGCGGCCGCAGGCGATGCTGTTCGACGAGCCCACCAGCGCCCTCGACCCGGAACTGGTGGGCGAGGTGCTGGCCGTCGTGCAGGACCTGGCAAGGCAAGGCATGACGATGATGGTCGTGACGCATGAAATCCAGTTCGCCCGCGACGTGGCGGATCGCATCGTCTTCATGGAGGCCGGCCGCATCGTCGAGCAGGGCCCGGCGCGCGCCACGATGGCCGCGCCCGCCACCGAGCGGTTGAAGGCCTTCCTGTCGCGATCGGGGCAAGCGGCATGACCGGCGCATCCCCTTTCTCGCTGCTGGAGCAGGCCTGCGAGGACCGCCTGGCACTGGTGCGCAAGCAGCAGCGCCCGGTGGTCGGCTACGTCGGCAACACCGTGCCCGTTGAGTTGATCGTCGCGGCCGGCTGCATGCCGGTGCGCATCGCGCCGGTGCAAGGCGACCCGACGCTGTCGGACCGTTTCATCGAAAGCGTGTCGGACACCGATGTCCGCCTGATCTTCCAGCTCTACTGCAGCGGCGCGCTCGATGCGCTGGACCTGCTCATCGTGCCGCGCTCCACCGAGTCGCAGCACAAGCTCTACCTGGCGCTGCGCGAGGCGCGCCGCGCGGGCGTGACGAGCCACGGCCCCGGCCTCTGGCTCTACGACATCCCCCACACCCAGCGCGCCTCCAGCCATGCCTATGGCGTCACGCGCACCCACGCGCTCTGGCAGGCCTTGGCGGACATCGGCGGCACGACGTGCGACAGCGCCGCGTTGCAGCAAGCCATCCACGCTGCCAACAGGTCGCGCGCGCTGCTGCGCAGGATGCACGATCAGCGGTGGCAACAGCCTGTGTCAGGCCGGCAGGCACACGTCGCCACTGGCGCGCTGCGCTTCATGCCGCCCGACGCAGGGCACGCCGCCTTGCAAGCCTGGCTCGATGCTGGCGGCCCGGCCCCGGTGTCGCCGGGCCCCCGCCTGCTCGTGCGCGGCGTCCCGCAAGACCACGCCGAACTGCACCGGCTCGTCGAGTCGCTGGGCGCGCGCATCGTGGCCGAGGACGACGACTGGGGCTCACGCGCCGGCGACCCGTTGATCTCGGAAGACGCCGAGCCGCTCGAGGCCGTGTTCGAGCATCACTGGCGCGACGTGCCCTGCGTGCGCGTGCATCCCAACCCCGACGCCTGGTTCAAGGCCGCCGTGGCCAGCCCCGGGCTGGACGGCGCGCTGTTCTACCTGCCGCGGCCGGATGACGTCTACGGCTGGTCCTATCCCGGTGACCGCGAACTCGCCGAGCGGCACGGCCTGCCGTCGCTGCTGATCCGCGATGACGCGCGCAAGCCCGAACTGATCAAGCCGGCGCTCCAGGCGTTCATCGCCTCCCTGCCGGCGCGCTGAAAACCATCATGTCCAACGACAAGCAACTCCACTGCACCCAGGCCGTCGGCGACAAGCAGAGGACCTGGTTCGCCGAACTCCGCCGCGACGTCTTCGAACAGAGCAAGCCCTACGCCATCATCAACGCGGACACGCCGCACGACCTCTTCCATGTGATGGGCGTGCCGGTGGTCACCAACCAGTGGTGGGCCGCCGTCGTGGCGGCCAAGCGGCTGTCGCAGGAGTACCTCGATGGCATGAACGAGCTGGGCTACAACGAGAGCCTGTGCCGCTACTGCAGCATCGGCCTGGCCACCAGCAAGATCGACCTCGGCGAACGCGCCCCGTGGGGCGGCCTGCCGCAGCCGGCGCTGTTCTGCGCCCGTGTGACCTGCGACTGCATGCAGCGCATCTTCCAGCAGTGGGCGGACCTGATGGCCGCGCCGTTCTTCGCGCTCGAAGCGCCGGGCTCCAGCGTGCTGCCGGCCAACTGGTGGGAGCTGTCCCGCCACCGCTGGGCCGAGCTGTGCGAGCCCGAGCGCCTGGACCTGGCCGTGTCCGAACTGCGCCAGCTCATCCAAGTGCTGGAGCGCATCAGCGGCCGTGCCTTCGATGAAAACGCGCTGCGCGCCTTCCTGCAGCGCGTGAACCAGCAGGAAGAGTATTTCGAGGAGGCTCGCCAGTTGATCGCCGACGCGCCCAAGAGCCCCGTGCGCATCGGCGAGCAGATCACCAACGTGATGGCCACGCAGTGGCACCGCGGCAGCGAATGGGCGCTGAACCATGCGCGCCAGTTCAGGGACGAAGTCAAGGCGCGGGTGGAGGCCGGCATCGCCGCCTGCCCGGGCGAGCGCAAGCGCCTGATGTGGGTGGGCGCCGGGCTCTGGCACAACACGGCCTTCTACAACGCCTTCGAGGAAAGCCACGGCGCGGTGTTCGCCTGGTCGATGTACCTGCCCTTCGGCCCCGACTGGTACATCCGCTACGGCCTGGACGACCCGCTGCGCGCACTGGCCAGCCGCGTCGTGTCGATGAACGAGGTGCTGCACAACCCGCCGTATGCGCCGTCATGGATCGTGCGCGAGGCCAGGCGCAGCCGCATCGACGGCGCCGTCGTCCTGATGCCCAAGGGCTGCCGCCCCGCGGCGTCGGGCAAGTTGTTCATCGCCAATGCGCTGGAGAAGGCCGGCATTCCCGCGCTCATGATCGAGTCGGACATGGTGGACGGCCGCGACTGGGACGAAGCCGCCATGCAGGCCCGCATGGCGCAATTTATCGAGGAGCGCCTGTGAGCAAGAACGACATCACCCTGCTGATGGTCGGCGACATCATCCTGGACGAGCCGGAACCCGGCCTGCTGTTCGACCCCTGCCGCGCGGTGCTCGCTGCGGGCGACGTCGTCATCGGCCATGTCGAGGTGCCGCACACCCGACGCGGCGTCGAGCAGAGCACCGACATCCCTGCGCCGCCCGCCGATCCCGCCAACCTCAAGGCCCTGGCGCAGGCCGGCTTCCACGTCGCCACGCTCGCCGGCAATCACATCGCCGACTGCGGCCCGGCCGGCATCCTGGACACCGCGAGGACGCTGCAGGACCTGGGCATCGCGACAACGGGCGCCGATGCCAACCTGGCCTGGGCCCGCAAGCCGGCCATCGTCAAGCACAAGGACTTGCGCATCGGCGTGCTGAGCTACAACTGCGTCGGCCCGCGCGAGTCCTGGGCCACGTCGAAGAAGGCGGGCTGCGCCTACGTCAAGGTGCTGACCCATTACGAGCTGGACTACGCCAGCCCCGGCGGCCCGCCGAACATCTACACCTTCGCCGCGCCCGACAGTCTGGCGGCCATGGAGGATGACATCGTGGCCCTGCGCCGGGCGGTGGACGTCGTCGTCGTCGCCCTCCACAAGGGCGTGGGCCACACGCCCGCCAAGATCGAGATGTACGAAGGCCCCGTCAGCCGCGCAGCCATCGATGCCGGCGCCGACGTCGTCATCGGCCACCACGCCCACATCCTGCGCGGCATCGAGCTCTACCGCGGCAAGCCCATCTACCACGGCCTCGGCAACTTCGTCACCGTCACGCGCGCGCTGTCCGTCAGCGGCAACGACAGCCCCGAGCGCCTGGCCTGGGCCAAGCGCCGGCAGAAGCTGTTCGGCTTTGCGCCCGACCCTTCGATGCCGACCTATCCCTTCCATCCGGAAAGCCGCAACACGGCCATCGCCAGCTGCCGCATCAAGCCCGGCGGCGAGATCGCGCCGGGCCTCGTCCCCTGCTACATCGACAGCGATGCGCGGCCCGTGCCATTGACGCGCTCGGGCGGCGGCGAAGCGGTGGTCGAGTACATCCGCGGCATCTCGCGCGCGGCTGGCCTGCCTGTGCGCCTTGAGTGGCAGGGCGAGGACTGGGTCGCCGTGCTGTCCGCCTGAACGAACCCCGGAGCTCCCTTGCGAACCAACACGGACAACCTGCCACGCCCGCTCGAGGGCGTGACCATCCTCGACCTGACCACCGCGCTGGCCGGCCCCTACGCCACCCTGCTGCTGGCCGGCCTCGGCGCGCGCGTCATCAAGATCGAGAACCCCAAGGTGCCCGACACCGCACGCAACAACGCGCCCTTCCTGGGCCGCGACGGCGTGGCCATGGTGCGCCGGCATGACGACGACATGTCCCTCGCCATCATGGAGCGTGCCCGCAACAAGCAGTCCATCACGCTCAACCTGAAGGACCCTAAGGGCAGGGCCCTGTTCGAGAAGCTGGTGGCCAAGGCCGATGCCGTCGTCGAGAACTTCAGCGCCGGCACGGCCGACCGCCTCGGCACCGGCTATGCCGCCTGCGCGGCCATCAACCCGCGCATCGTCTACACCTCCATCAGCGGCTTCGGCGCCAACATGGTGTCGCGCCAGAACAAGGCCATGGACACCATCGTCCAGGCGCTCTCCGGTTTGATGATGACCTCGGGCGACGCCGGCTCACCGCCCGTGCGCGTGGGCGTCCCGTTCGGCGACCTGACGGCACCACTCTTCGCCGTCATCGGCACGTTGGCCGCGCTGATGCAGGCGCGCGCCACGGGGCAGGGCCAGCACGTGGACGTGTCGCTGCTGGGCGCCATCACGGCGCTCGTGGCTTCCGAGCCTTTCGAGGTGATGCGCAAGGCCGGGCAGCAGACCCGCTCCGGCAACACCATGCCGCGCCTGGCACCGTTCGGCGTGTTTGCCACGCAGGACGGCTATGTGGCTGTCTGCGCACCCACCGACGGTTTCGCCAACGCCTTGTTCAAAGCGATGGGCCAGCCGCACCTCGCCGACGACCTGCGCTTCGCCAGCCGCGACCAGCGCGTGCAGCACAGCAGCGAACTGCATCGCCTGCTCCAGGTATGGATGAGCACCGTGTCCACCGACGATGCCGTGGAAGCCCTGGAGGCCGCCGGCGTGCCGTCGGGCCGCGTGCGCGACCCCGGCGAGGCCACGCGCGACGAGCGGCTGCTCGCCCGCGGCGAGACCGAGCGCATCGAGCACCCGGTCTATGGCGCGGTGGACGACATCATCGTCGGCGGTCTGCCCATCCGCATGACGGGCGCGTTTGCGGGCTTCGACAGGCCGGCGCCGAACCTCGGCGAGCACAACGGCGCCATCTACGGCGAACTGCTTGGCCTGGACGCCGCCGAGCTCGGTGCGCTCAGCGCCGAGGGCGTGATCTGACCATGGCCGCCCGCTTGCTGCTCCTGCTGGCGCTGGCTGCATGGCAGCCGCTCGCCTGGGCCGCGGGCCTGGCCGCGCCCGACCCGCGTGCGCCGCTGTATGCGCAACTGCCGGCGGAGATCCGCAAGGCCGGCGTGCTGCGCTTCGTCGGCGACTCGCATCCGCCCTACCGCATCGTCAGCGACGACCGCCGCATCAGCGACGGCATCGAGCCCGACATGGCGCGTGCGCTGGAGAAGCTGCTCGGCGTGCCCATCCATCACCACGTCGTGAACAGCCTGTCTGCCACGCTGGCCGGCCTGGAAGCGGGCCGCTACGACGTGGCCCTCGGCCCCGGTGTTGCGACGGAGGCTCGCCAGAAACGCTTCGACGGCGTGTCGTGGATGACCACCCGCCCGTCCTTCGTCTACCCCAACGACAAGCCCAGGCGCTACGCCCAGGTCACCGACCTCTGTGGTCGCAAGGTCTCCTACGTCGCCGGCAGCGTCACCGAGCGCGTCTTGAACCGGCTCATCGATTTCTGCGAGAAGCAGGGATTGCCGCCGGCCATCCACGTGCCGCTGGTGGACACCAACATGACCCTCGTGGCGACACAGGCCGGGCGCTCGGAGCTTGCCGGCATGACGCTGACGGCCGCGCTCCACGCCGTGCACGAGAACGGCGACCGCTTCGGCATGTACAGCGACGCGGGCGGCAGCCTGGGCCAGGACGTCCTCAGCCTCTTTATCACCAAGCGCTCGGGCCTCGGGCCGGTGATGCTGGCGGCGATGAACGCGTTGATCGACAGCGGCGAATACGACCGCATCACCAACCACTGGGGCGTCTCGGCCGTGCGGGTGGCGAAGTCGCAATTGAACGTCGCGAAGTGATGAGAGGACACCACAGACCATGAACACCGCCTCGCCCGAATTCCTCAACTCCCCGCACGACGACGTGGCCCTCGCCAAGCCGCGCCTGCGTGTCGGGCGCTGGGTCGCCAACGCGCTCGTTGCCGGCGTCACGCTGCAGGTGGTGTGGTTCCTCGCCACCAACCCGCGGTTCGAGTGGAGCGTCGTCGCCGAGTTCCTCACCGCCAAGGCCGTGCTGCACGGTCTGGGCATCAGCATCCTGCTGACCTTCTTCGGCATGACGCTGGGCACCGTGCTGGGCACGCTGCTCGCGCTGATGAAGCTCGGCCGCTTCGCGACCGGCCGTGCGGTGGCGGGCTTCTACACCTGGCTTTTCCGCGGCACGCCGCTGCTGATCCAACTGCTGTTTTGGTACAACCTGGCGTACCTGATCCCGCGCATCGGCATTCCCTTCGGCCCGGACTGGGACACCAACGAGCTGATCACGCCCTTCATCGCGGCGGTGCTCGGGCTGGCGCTCAACGAGGCGGCCTACATGGCCGAAATCATGCGGGCGGGCATCCTGTCGGTGGACAGCGGCCAGCACGACGCGGCGCGTGCGCTGGGCTTTACGCCGGCGCGTTCGTTCTGGCGCATCGTCTTTCCGCAGGCCATGCGCATCGTGCTGCCACCGGCGGGAAGCCAGGTCATCGGCATGTTGAAGGGCACCTCGCTCGTCAGCGTCATCGCCATCACCGACCTGCTGTTCTCGGTGCAGACCATCTACAACCGCAACTTCAAGGTCGTGCCGCTGCTGCTGGTGGCCATGGTCTGGTACCTGTTCGTGTTCAGCCTGCTGTCGCTGCTGCAGCGGCGCATGGAAGCCCATTTCTCGCGTGGCCATGCCGTGCAGGCAGCCGAACTGGCCACAGACAAGGAGGCGCCATGACTTCGCTTCGCGGTGCGCCGCGCCATGCCTTCGCCATGCGCCGTCGCCGATGGCGACGCTCCGTCGCCTTTCTGACCGCCAACCGCTAACCCCCCAGCGCCCTGCCGCAGAACCCCGCTCGACCGGGGAGGGGCGGAGCCTTGCCTAAAAACATCCAGGAGACCGCATGAACCCCACTCGCACATCCATCCTTCCCGCACTCCGGCCCACCTGCATTGCCGTGCTGGCGCTGCTGTCGCAAGCCACGGCGCAGGCGCAATTGACAGACGCCGCGAAGGCCGAGAAGGCTGAAGAGAAGGAGCAGCTGCAAACGGTCGTCGTCACCGGCAGCCGCATCCGCGGCGTCGTGCCGGTGGGCGCGGTCGTCAACGCGCTGTCCCGCGAGGACATCGAGACCTCCGGCGCCACGACGACGGCGCAGCTCGTGCAGCAGCTGCCGCAGGTGTTCAACCTGGGCGTGTCGGAGAACTCGCGCGGCCAGACCGGCGGCTCGCAGAACATCACCTACGGCTCGGCCATCAACCTGCGCGGCATCGGCCCGTTCGCGACGCTGGTGCTGATCAACGGCCACCGCTCGGTGGGACAGGGCACCGTGGCGGCGGCGGTGGATCCGTCCATCCTGCCGTCGCTGGCGCTGGAGCGCGTCGAGATCGTCGCCGACGGCGCTTCCGCACTGTACGGCTCGGACGCCATTGCCGGCGTGGCCAACCTCATCATGCGGCGCAACGAGAACGGCGCGCAGGGCTATGTGCGGTTCGGCGCGGGTGACCGCTACCACGAGCGCCAGATCGGCGGCCTCTTCGGCCACAAGTGGAGCGGCGGCCAGATCACCATCACCTTCGAGAACACGCTGCGCAGCGCCCTCAACGGCCAGGACCGCGACTTCTTCAGCGGCAATCTGACCTCGCAAGGCGGCGGCGACTTCCGCGCCACGCAGTGCGCACCGGGCAACATCGTCATCGCTGGCGTCACCTACCCCATCCCGGCCGGCGGCGTGACGACAGCCAACGCCAGTTCCCTCGTCGCCGGCACGGCCAACAAGTGCGACAACCTGAGGTACGCCGACCTGCTGCCGCGCCAGGAGCGCAACAGCGTGGCGTTCACGTTCAACCAGAAGTTGTCCGACACGGTCAGCATCTACGCCGACGGCCTCGCCTCGCGTCGCGAGTACGCGATCCGCCCGCAGGCCACCGCCTCCACCCTGAACGTGCCCGCCACCAACCCGTTCTACGTGCGTCCCCCGGGCGCGCCGGCCGGCACGTCCGAGACCGTCGCCTATTCCTTCGCGAACGAGCTGCCGCTGAACACGAACACGGGCAAGTCCTCCACCTTGCAAGGCACCCTCGGTGTCGACGTGAAGGTCTTCGGCGACTGGACCGCTGGCGCGATGGTCACCCGCGGCGACAACCGCGACATCAACATGAACACCCGCGGCCTGAACAACGCCGCCGTCGGCCCGGCACTGGCCGACACCAACCCCGCCACGGCCCTCAACGTGTTCGGCGGCAAGAACAACCCGGCCACGCTCGAGGCCATTTCCAACCAGGTCGACTACGCGCCGGGCAACACCACCTTCGACAACATCGTCGCCAAGGCCGACGGGTCATTGTTCGAACTGCCGGGCGGCAAGCTGCGCGCGGCCGTCGGCCTGGAATGGCAACGGGTGAAGAGCGTCGGCGGCCAGACGCGCGGCCCCGCCGCCAACCCGGTCAAGTTTGAAGTCGAGTTGAACCGCACCGTGAAGTCGGCGTATGCCGAACTGCTGGTGCCCATCGTCGGCGAGCGCAACGAGCTGCCCGGGGTCCGCCGCCTGGCCCTGAGCCTCGCGGCTCGCACGGACCGCTACAGCGACGTCGGCGGCACCACCAACCCGAAGGTCGGCATGACCTGGGAGCCCGTCAAGGACTTCTCGCTGCGCGGCAGCTACGGCGAATCCTTCCGCGCGCCGGGCCTCACGCAGATCACCCCGTTCACCAACGGCGGCCGGGGCGGCCTGTACGTGCAGAACTATTCCGACCCCACCAACGGCGGCGCGCTGCGTGTCGGCGTCGCACTGTCGGGCCCCAACCCCGGGCTGACGCCGGAAACGTCCAAGACCAAGACGCTGGGCCTCGACTGGCAGCCGGTGAGCGGCACCAAGCTGAGCCTGACCTGGTTTGACATCGCCTACAACAACCAGGTGGTCAGCTACCTGTCGGACCTGACCATCCTGAACCGCGAGCCCGCCTTCGCCGGCACGCCCGTCATCCAGCGCAACCCGTCCGCCGCCACGGTCGCGCAACTGATCGCCACCTACCCGCTGTCCGCCGGCGTGCTGCCCACCACCTGGACGCTGTTCGCCGATGGCCGCAACTACAACCTCGGCCGCTCCCAGACCAACGGCTACGACTTCCAGGCCACCAGCCGCATCTCCACGCAGGGCATGGGTGACTTCCTGCTCGGCCTCAACGGCACGGTGTTCACGAAGTACATGGTGGCGCAGACGCCGGCCGGCGCGTTGGTCGACCAGCTCAACAACATCTACAACCCGCTGAAGTTCAAGGCGCGCGCGTCGCTGGGGTGGGCGCTGGGGCAATGGCAGACGAACCTCGCCTTCACCTACCTGAACGCCTACAACAACAACCTGACGACGCCCGTGCAGAAGGTGGCCGCGAGCACGACGATGGATGCGCGCCTGGCCTATGCCTTCGAGACCGACGGGCCGCTGAAAGATGCAACGGTGGCCATCGGTGCGGTCAACCTGTTCGACAAGAAGCCGCCTTTCGTCAACGTGGCGCAGAGCCCCAACGGCGGCGGCGGTTTCGACCCGACGCTGACCAGCCCGGTGGGCCGCATCCTTTCCATCTCGCTGGACAAACGCTTCTGAAGATGAAGGCATTGAAGCCGCTGCGCTGTGTAGTGCTGGCCGTCGTGTTCGCTGCGGCGAATGCCGCGGCGCAGCCCGCGCCTTTCGGCCAGTACCGCCCGGCGCCGGCCTATGCCGAGACGGTGACGACCTCGCTCTATCTGCCGATGCGCGACGGCGTGCGGCTGGCCGTCAGCATCTCGCGGCCGGCCCAGGGCGGGCGGGCGGTCGACGGCCGGTTTCCCGTCATCTGGCAGCACACGCTCGGCATTTCCGGCCCCGGCGCGGACGGCGGGCCCGTCGGCGACACCCCGCGCGGCTACCGCGAACTGGGCACTCTCGTGCGCCAGGGCTATGTCGTCGTGCAGGTGGCGCGGCGCGGGCACGGGCCGTCCTTCGGCAAGCGCCGCGGCTACAACGACCGCACCGAGGCCTATGACGCCTATGAGGTCATCGACTGGCTCGCGGCGCAGCCATGGTCCACCGGCGATATCGGCGTCTACGGCTGCTCCAACACGGGCGACGCGGCCATGCATGCCGTGACCGCCGCCCACCCGCGCCTGAAAGCCGCGTGGGCGGGCTGCTTCTCCTGGGAGAAGTACGACGGCTTCCTGCGCGGCGGCATCTTCGCCAACTGGGGCACGGGGCCCGAGCGCACGGTGGCTGAGGACCTGGCCAACACGCCCGTGCAGGGCGATGAATCCAAGGTGCTGCTGCACCAGGCCGCGCAGGAACACCAGGGCGCCACCGTGCTGCGCAAGATGTGGGAGGGCATGCCCTACCGCGACGATGACGCGGAGGGCGTCGGCTCGCGCTTCTGGTACGAAGGCAGTGTCGCCAGCTACCTGCCGCAGCTGCGCGCCTCCGGCACCGCCGTCTACGTGCAGGGTGGCTGGCGCGACGACCTGCGCGGCCAGGGCCTGCTCGCCTGGGCCAACCTGAGCGGCGCCCGCCTCGTCGTCGGGCCCTGGGGCCATTGCGAGAACGGCGACTTCGACCTGCTGTCGGAGATGCAGCGCTTCTTCGACCAGCACCTGAAGCGCCTCGACACCGGGCTGCCTGGCCTGGACCCGGTGCACTACTTCACTGTCAACGCGCCGGCCGGCCAGGCCTGGAAGTCGGCCAGGCGCTGGCCCGTGCCGGGCAGCACGCCGGTCCGGTTCTTCCTCGCGGGCGGGGAGCTGGCAGCGCAGCCCCCCGCGCGAGCGTCGAGCGTGAGCTTCGAGGTTCGCCACGACATCGATTGCCCGGCCATGCCGAGGCCCGCCAACGGCCTGATGACGGGCTGGCCGCCTTGCCCGCAGGAGAACGCCGGCCCGCGCTTCATCACCGCGCCACTGGCGACCGACACCGAGGTGACCGGCGACGCGGTGGCGGACCTCTGGATCTCGTCGACCACGTCCGATGCCAATGTGTTCGTCTACCTGGAAGACGTGGCGCCCGATGGCCGCGTGCAGCAGGTCACCGATGCGCGGCTGAAGGCGTCGCTGCGCCAGCCCGCCAAGCCGGCCTACGAGAACTTCGGCCTGCCGTACCAGCGCGCGCACCGCGAGGACGCGCAGCCGCTGAAGCCCGGCGAAACCGTGCAGATGCGCTTTGCCTTCCTGCCGATCTCGCACCTGTTCAAGGCCGGCCACCGCCTGCGCGTGTCGGTCGCGGGTGCGGACTACCGCGAGCGCAATCTCAAGCCCGTCGTGCCGGCGCCGGTGCTGACGATCCTGAGCAAGTCCTCCGTCACCTTGCCCATCGTCCGGCCCGCCGTGCCGGCCGACACCACCCAGGGCAAGCTGCCGGACGGCACGCCCTACCGCATCGACGTGCCTTTGAGGTGGAACGGCACCGTGCTGGTGGGGCTGGACTACGCCGGCCGCGACCCCATGGCGCCGGACGACGGTGAAACCACGAATCGCGCGCTGATGGCCGCCGGCTACGCGCTCGCGGGCACGACGCGCACCATCACCGGCTGGGCCATCCACAAGTCGGCCGAGAACGCCGTCCGCACGCTGGACCTGTTCGAAGCCCGCTACGGCAAGCCCAGGCATGCCGTTCAGTTCGGCAGTTCGCAGGGTGGGCACACGGCCGCCGTCTCGGTGCAGGCCTATCCCTCGCGGTGGAGCGGCGCGCTGGCGCAGTGCGCCGGTTTGGCCGGCTCCATCGGCCAGTGGCATGCGAAGTCCGATGCGCTCTTCGCGGCCAAGGCGCTGCTGGCGCCCGGCTCCGACCTGCCGGTCGTCGGCATTCCCAAGGATTGGCGCACGACCGCCTTGCCGGCCTGGCAGAGCGTGCTGGCCGAGGCGCGCCAGACGCCCCAGGGGCGCGCCCGCGTCGCCCTCGCCGCCATGCTGGGCCAGCTGCCCGACTGGGCCGACGCGGCCGTGCCACCTCCGCGGCGCGACGACCTGAACGCGCGCGAGGCGGGGCTGGGCGACAGCCTCGCCCTCGCGCCGCCGCGTGGGCTGATCGGGCAGGCCATGAGCAGCCGTTCGCAGATCGAGGCGCTGGCGGGCGGCAACATCACGGCGAACGTCGGCGTGGACTATGCGCGGGTGCTGCGGGTGGCCGACGTCGATGGCCTGGTAGCTCGGCTGTACCAGCGCGCCGGCCTGGATCTCGCCGCCGACCTGGGCCGGCTGGCGCGTGCGCCGCGAGTGGTCGCGGACCCGCAGGCCGTCGCCTACATGGCGACGGGCGTATTCGATGGCCGGCTGCAGGTACCCGTGCTGACGCTCAGCGGCATCGGCGACGCCATCTCGGGCATCGCCGCGCAGCAGGCCTACGAGAGCGTCGTGCAGGCCGCCGGCAAATCAGCGCTGCTGCGCCAGACTTACGTCGAGAGCGCGGGGCATTGCGGCTTCAAGCCCGCAGAGACCGTGGCTGCCGTGCAGACGCTGATGCGGCGCATCGAGACCGGCGCCTGGCCGCGCACCGACGCCGCCGCCATGAACCAGGCCGCCGCAGCCACGGGCCTCGGCGACTCGCGCTTCATCGTCTTCGTGCCGCCACCGTTCGCGCGCCCGTTCACGGCCTGCGATCTGCAGGCTACGGGCGCCGACCCCGTTCACGCTGAAGGCCAGGCATTGCCCGTCTGCCGTGCACTCAAGAGAGGAAAACAGTGAAGAGCTTCAGACTTGCCGCCCTATTGACGTTGGCACTTGCCATCACCAGCGCAGTTGCGCAGGACGCCCCCTATGTCACCCCCGACACGCCGCTCGGCACCGGCCGGCATCCCGCAGTGATGCTGGCCGAACCGACACTGCCGACGCACACGGTCTACCGGCCCAAGGCCCTCGCCACGCTGGGCGACGAGAAGCTGCCCGTCGTCGTGTGGGGCAACGGGGCCTGCGTGAACACCGGCAACCGCTTCCGCCACTTCCTCACCGAGATCGCGTCGCACGGCTTCCTGGTGGTGGCGCTCGGCCCCATTGGGCCCGCCGAAGTGGAAAGCTCGGCCGGCGGCATGCGCGCCATCTCGCGCGGCCAGCCCGCAGCCGGTTCACCCGCCGCGGTGATGGCCGCGGGCGGGCGTCTGCTGCAGCTCACGCCGGGCGTCATGCCGCCGCCCTACACGACGGCCAACCAGTTCATCGACGCCATCGACTGGGCCATCGCCGAGAACCAGCGCGCCGGCAGCCCGCTGGCGGGGCGCATCGACACCCAGGCCATCGCCGTGATGGGCCAGTCCTGCGGCGGCCTCCAGGCCATCGATGCCGCACGCGACCGGCGCGTCAAGGCGCTGGGCGTCTGGAACAGCGGGCTGTTTCCCGAGGACGGCCGCGCCTGGCAGATCGCAGCCGCCCGCTTCACCAAGGCCGACCTGGGCCGGCTGCACACGCCGGCCCTCTACGTGAGCGGCGACCCGTCGGACATTGCCTTCGCCAACGCCGACGACGACTTCGACCGCATCGCAGGCGTGCCCGTCGTGCGCGCCTGGCGCGACAAGACCGGCCACGGCGGCACCTACAACGAGAGCCACGGCGGCGCCTTCGGCCCCGTGGGCGTCGCCTGGCTGCGCTGGCAGCTGAAAGGCGATGACGCCGCCGCCCGCATGTTCACGGGCGAACGCTGTGGCCTGTGCACGCAGCCGGAGTGGCACGTCCGCAAGAAGCGGCTCGACTGAAATCGCCGGCTGGCGCGTGTGGGGCGCCTCCTTCGGCTCGCGCCGAAGCGCCGCCTGCCCGAGTAGGCCAGGCGGCTGGCTGAGTTGCGCCCATTGCGCTGACGTGGTGGCACGACAGCCCGTGCCCCTGCTCGGGTTTGTCCTCAGCGCGCAGGTCTGACGCGACCCTAGACTAGTTTGAATTGATAACTAGTTCATCGCCACGTCGCCTTGTTGTTAATAGTTGAGTGCGGCAAATTGAATTGGTAGTTAATTAACTAAACAAATTAACTGGCGCCGCAGCCTGTCTTCGGCGCCGCACACGACTTCGGAACAACAAAGAGGAGACACCGCATGAAGATGATTTCGACCCACGTGGTCCTGGCTGCCTGGCTTGCGGCGTCTGCCGGCATCGCCACCGCGCAAAGCTCGGTCTCGCTGTACGGCATCCTGGACGCGGGGGCGTACTCGAAGCAGCTGGCCGGCGAGACGCGGCTGAAGACCCTGAGCAGCGGGGTGATGAGCACGTCGCGCTGGGGCTTTCGCGGCAGCGAAGATCTCGGTGGCGGCGTGAAAGCCCTGTTCGACGTGAGCAGCTTCCTGCGCGCCGACACCGGCGAGCAGGGGCGCTTTCCGAACGACGCGATGTATTCGCGGTACTCCTGGGTCGGCCTCTCGACGCCGACGCTCGGCCGGCTCCGCCTGGGGCGCGTCACGACGCCCGGTTTCCTGCTGGGCATCACCACCAGCCCGTTCGGCGACTCGACCACGGTCGGCCCCTACCTGCTGCACACTTACCTCGGCAGCGCCTCGCAGCCGCTGATGACCGGTGGCGGCGTGACGGACTCGGCCTGGAGCAACTCCGTGGCCTACAACACGCCGGTGTTTGGCGGCTTCTCGTTCTCGGCGCAGCTCGCCGCCGGCGAAGGCACGACGGCTGGCCGGCGCAGCGCGGTCGGCGCGAACTATGCCAACGGGCCGTTCACCCTCGGCGTGGCCTATGACAAGCTCGACAAGATGTCGCTCAGCTTCTCCAAGCCGCCCGCATCCATCCTGATGGAGGACGGCTCCACGCTGCAGGCCGCCGCGACCTACGACTTCAAGGTGGTCAAGCTGTTTGCCAAGTACGGCAGCACCCAGCTCGAACGGCCCGGCACGGAGATCAAGCTCGGCACCGTCGCCTTCGGTGCGCTGATGCCGCTGGGCTCGGGGCGCCTGATGTTCGAAGGGGCGCGCACGAACAAGGAGCAGACCCTGCTCACCGACGTGAAGCGCACGACCATCAGCTTCGGCTATGGCTACGACTTCTCCAAGCGCACCGACCTCTACGCGGTCGTGATGTCCGACAAGCTGACGGGCGTGAAGAGCGGCTTCGGCTACACGCTGGGCATCCGCCACAACTTCTAGGCGCCTGCGCGGCAGAGGGCGGGGGCCACGCCTGCTGCCGCGCAGGCTCCTGGCGGAGCTCGCGCTGCAGGATCAAAGCTATCCTGCGGCGCCATGAGTTCATCGCGCGAGAAGTCCCCTCCCCTCGATCAAAGCCGCCTGGCCGACACGCTGGGCTACGCCATCGCCCGCGTGGCGGTGACGACCCATCAGCTTTTCAATCGAGGCGTCGGGGAGCCGCTGGGCCTGCGGCCCGTCGAGTTCACGCTGCTGCAGTTGATTCTCGCCAACCCCAACACCACGCAGAAACGCTTGTGTGACCTGTTGCGGGTGCCGGCCCCGCAGATGACCTTGATCCTGGACCGCCTGCAGGAGCGCAACTGGGTCGCGCGTGAGCGCGATGCCAATGACCGCCGGGCCCTGCACCTGCGGCTCACGGCCGAAGGTATGCAGCTCGCCGAACGCAGCCTGTCGACCTTGGCCGAATCCGAGAAGGCGCTGGACGACGTGCTCACCGGCGGCGAGCGAATGATCCTGCTGGAACTGCTCCGCAAGATTTCGGGCTGAGCCCCGGGTCACGTTCACCTCGGGGTGAAGCCGTCCACCGGCCCGCGCGCTGAGCCGGGCCGGCATGCCGCATGGCCGCCGCGAGGGCGGAGCTTGCGCGACCGCGCCGTCGCGGCGCCCATGACGATTCACAAACGATTATTTTTACAAATCATTTGAGCGGCGGGCTCGATGCCTGGTTCCTGGTTGCCCCTGCACAGGAAGGATCTGCCAGCATGGCGCCGGGTTTGCACCTAACGACGACCGCATTAATACTTATATAGTTTAACTAAATGCCGTGCGGAGCTGACGCAGATCAGCACCACAGCCACCACCACAACGACGGAGACGACCCATGAAGAAGCTTCACTTGCGGACGAGCCTTGCCGCTGCACTCCTCTCCCTGGTTGGGGTCGTGCATGCCGACATCACGGTGGGCGTCAGCCTGCCGCTCACGGGGCCCGCCAGTGCGCTGGGCATTCCCATCGCCAACGCGATCAAGCTCTGGCCGACGAGCATTGCCGGCGAGAAGCTGAAGGTCATCGTCATGGACGACGCGACCGATCCGACCAAGGGCGTGCAGAACGCGAATCGCCTCGTCACCGAGGACAAGGCCGACCTGGTGGTGGGTTCTGCCGCAACGCCGGTGGCCATCGCGATGGCCGGTCCGCTGGCCGAGTCCGGCACGCCGCAGCTGATGCTGTCGCCGGGCGTCCTGCCTCCGGGCAAGGACGGCTGGACCTTCCGACTCGCGCAATCCAACGCCGTCATGGCCCACGCCATGGTCAAGCACATGGTGAAGCAGGGGGTCAAGACGCTGGGCTTCCTCGGCTATGCCGATGCCTACGGCGAGAGTTGGCTCAAGGACTTCCAGGCCGAGGCTGCGCGCGCTGCGCCGGGCCTGAAACTGGTGGGCGTCGAGCGTTTTGCGCGGTCCGACACCTCCGTCACCGGCCAGGCGCTGAAGCTGGTATCCAGCGCACCCGACGCCATCCTCATCGTCGCGTCCGGCTCTGGCGCCGCCATGCCGCACATGGCCGTCATCGAGCGCGGCTACAAGGGCAAGGTCTACCAGACCCACGCGGCCGCTTCGCGCGATCTGATGCGCGTGGGCGGCAAGGACGTGGAAGGCGCCTTTGTCGTGTCGGGGCCGGCCGTCGTGGCCGAGCAGCTCGGTGCAGACAACGCGTCGAAGGCCATTGCGCTCGAGTACGTGCAGGCCTACGAGAAGGCGTACGGCGCCGGCTCGCGGAATCAGTTCGCGGCGCACGGCTTCGATGTCGCCCTCCTTCTGCAGAAGGCCGTGCCCGTCGCGCTGAAGTCGGCCAAGCCCGGCACGCCAGAGTTCCGTACCGCGCTGCGCAACGCGCTGGAAAGCCTGGGTCGCACGGTGGTGTCGCAGGGTGTGCTGACCTACAGCAAGGACGACCACTGGGGCTTCCAGCCCGAGACCGGGGTGATGCTGAAGATCGTCAACGGCGACTGGAAGGTCGAGTAAGCCGCGCGCTCCGCGCTCCACGCACCGCCTCTTCCGAGGCGGCGGAAGAAGTACCCATTGCCTGGAGGCCGCATTGGACGCGTCCATCGCCAGCATCCTCATCGTCGATGGCATCTCCAATGGCGCGATCTACGCGCTGATGGGGATGGCCACCGTCCTGCTGTTCGCCGTCACCCGCGTCATCTTCATCCCCCAGGGCGAGTACGTCGCCTTCGGTGCGTTGACGCTCGCCATGCTGGAAAAAGGCCAGATTCCCGGCACCGTCTGGTTGCTGCTGCTGGCGGCGGGTGCAGTTGCCCTCGGTGACGCCGTGCGCGCCGCGCTTCAGCGCGAGACGGTCCTGCGCATCCTGGTCGGCGCCGTGCGCACCCTCGCGGTACCTGGCGCTGTTTGCGCGGTCGCCTGCGTCGTGGCGCCCATGAAGCTCGGCCTGCTGCCCGAGGCCGTGCTGTCCGCAGCCCTGGTGGCCTCGCTGGGCCCGCTGGTGTACCGGCTGGCCTACGAGTCGATTGCGGACGCGCCGGTGCTGGTGCTGCTGATCGTCTCGGTCGGCGTCCACTTCGCGCTGACGGGGCTGGGGCTGCTGTTCTTCGGCGCGGAGGGCTTTCGCAACCCCAGCTTCCTCGACGTCCGCTTCAGCCTCGGCCCCGTCACGCTGGCGGGGCAGTCGCTCATCATCATCGTCGCGGCGGCCGTGCTCATGGCCATGCTGGCGGTGTTCTTCGAATACACGGTGCGCGGCAAGGCGCTTCGCGCCACCGCCGTCAACCGGCTGGGCGCCCGGATGATGGGCATCTCCACGTCCAGCGCCGGCCGGCTGTCGTTCACGCTGGCGGCCTTGATCGGCGCGCTGTCGGGCCTGCTGATCGGCCCGACCACCACCGTCTTCTACGACACCGGCTTCCTCATCGGCCTCAAGGGCTTCGTCGCCGCCGTGTTCGCAGGCCTGGCGAGCTTCCCGCTGGCGGCGGTGGGCGCCATCCTCGTCGGCGTCATCGAGGCCTTTGGCTCCTTCTGGGCCAGCGCCTTCAAGGAGGTGATCGTCTTCACGTTCATCCTGCCCATCCTGCTGTGGCGATCGATGCGCGACCCGCACCGCGAGGAGCATTGACTTGCGCCGGTATCGCCTGCCTTTCCTCGCGTTGTGCCTGGCGGTGGCCGCGCTGCCGCTGCTGCCGGTGCCGGCGCTGTGGATCATCCACATGAACTTCATCGGGCTGTCGGCCATCACCTGCCTGGGCCTCGTGCTGCTCACCGGCGTGGCCGGGCTCACCTCGTTCGGCCAGGCCGCCTTCGTGGGGCTCGGGGCCTACGCCACGGCCTATTGCAGCACCACGCTCGGCTTGTCGCCGTGGCTGGGCCTTGCCGTCGCGCTGGTCCTCACGGTGGGTGTCGCGCTGGCGCTGGCCGCCATCACGCTGCGCATGTCGGGGCACTACCTGCCGCTGGCCACGCTGGCGTGGGCGCTGTCGCTGTACTACCTGATGTCCAACCTGGACTTCCTCGGCAAGTACGACGGCATCCTCGACATCCCGGCGCTGTCCATCGCCGGCTGGAAGGTCACCGGCGCACGCGGCTATTACGGCGTGATCTGGATCGCGGCGCTGGCCTCCGCTGCGGCGGCCATGCGGCTGCTGGACTCGCGCACGGGCCGCGCCATCCGCTCGCTCAGCGGCGGCACGGCCATGGCGGAATCCATGGGCATCTCGACCTACCGCTACAAGGTCCTGATCTTCGTGCTCGCCGCCATGCTGGCCTGTCTGTCGGGCTGGCTGTTCGCGCATTTCCAGCGCACGGTGAATCCATCGCCGTTCTCCGCGTCCAAGGGCATCGAATACCTGTTCGTGACGGTGCTGGGCGGGGCCGGCAGCGTGTGGGGCGCGTTCACCGGGGCGGCCGTCGTGCGGCTGCTGGACGACCAACTCCAGGTGCTGCTGCCGCGGCTGCTGGGCAACAACGGCAACTACCAGCTGATCCTGTTCGGCATCGTGCTCGTGGCAGTGCTCAAGTACTCGCCGCAGGGACTCTGGTCGTATGTGTTGCGCCTCGCCCGCCGCCGCTGGCCAGAGCAGGCCCGGGTGCATGACTGGCAGGACGCACCCGCGCTCGCCGCTCGCAGCAAGCCGGCTGCCGGCGAGGTGCTCCTTGAAGTCCACGCGTTAAGCAAGCGCTTCGGCGGGCTGCTCGCGGTCAACGACGTGAGCTTCGCGGTGAACACGGGCGAGATCGTCGCCCTCATCGGGCCCAACGGCGCGGGCAAGTCCACAACCTTCAACCTCATCTCCGGCGTGGCGGTGCCGAGCCAGGGGTCCGTCGTCTTCCGTGGCGATGGGGTTGGCGGCTTGCCGTCGCGCGAGGTGGCGCGCCGTGGCATGTCGCGCACCTTCCAGCACGTGAAGATGCTGCCCGACATGACGGTGCTGGAGAACGTGGCCCTTGGCGGCCACCTGCGCAGCCGCGCCGGCGCCTTGGGCGCGATGCTGCGGCTGGACCGGAACGAGGAGCGCCAGCTCTTCCGCGAGGCCGCCCGCCAACTAGAGCGCGTCGGCTTGGCGCAGCTGATGGACAGCCTCGCCGGCAACCTCTCGCTCGGCCAGGCGCGGCTGCTGGAGATCGCGCGTGCGCTGTGTGCCGACCCGCTGCTGCTGCTGCTCGACGAGCCCGCCGCCGGCCTGCGCCACAAGGAGAAGGAAGCGCTGGCCGCCTGCCTCGCCCAGCTCAAGCAGGAGGGCATGAGCATCCTGCTCGTCGAGCACGACATGGACTTCGTCATGAGCCTGGCGGACCGCATCGTGGTGATGGAGTTCGGCAACAAGCTCATCGAGGGAACGCCGCAAGACATCCAGGCGAGCCCCGTGGTTCGTGCGGCCTACCTTGGAACGGAGCACTGACGCCATGGCGCCGTCGCCGTTGACAACGCCAAGGCTGGACGTGCGCGGCCTGTACGCCGGCTACGGTCGCGCGCAAGTGCTGGCCGGGCTGAACCTGCGGCTGGAGCGCGGCGCGGTCGTCTCCATCATCGGCCCCAACGGGGCGGGCAAGTCCACCACGCTGAACGCGCTGATGGGCCTGCTGGCATATCGGGGCACGGTGGCCTTCGATGGCGAGGACCTCGGCCGCGCCAGCCTGGAGCAGCGCGTGATGAAGGGCCTGGCCCTCGTGCCCGAGCGGCGCGAATTGTTCTCGACCATGTCCGTCGAAGACAACCTCATGCTCGGCGGCTACCGGCAATTGCAACTGCGCAACCCGCAGTGGATGGCGCAGCGCGAGCCGATCTACGAGCTGTTTCCCCGCCTGCGCGAACGCCGCAAGCAGGAGGCGGGCACGCTCTCCGGCGGCGAGCGCCAGATGCTGGCCATCGGCCGCGCCATGATGAGCCAGCCCGAGGTGCTGATGCTCGACGAACCGAGTCTGGGCCTGGCGCCGCTCGTCGTGCGGGAGATCTTCGAAATCATCCTTCGCCTGCGCGAGACGGGCGTGAGCATCCTGCTCGTGGAGCAGAACGCCCGCGCCGCGCTCGAGGTCTCCGACTACGGCTACGTGCTGGAGACCGGCGAGATCGCCCTGGAGGGCCCCGCGCGAGAACTCGCGACGGATGCCCGCGTGATCGAGTCCTACCTGGGCGCCAAGAAGCGCTGAAAGCCATATCCCATGTCCAACTTCTCTGCTCGTTTCGAGGACCACTGGCTCGTCGGTGGCGCCCGCACCCCCTGGGTGGACTACTGCGGCGCCCTCGCCGACGTCTCCCCCATCGACCTGGGCATCAAGGCTGCTCGTGCGGCGCTGGAGCGCACCGGCGTACCGGGCAGCGCGGTCGACAGCGTCGTCGCGGCCTCCATGGCCCAGGCCTCGTTCGACGCCTACATGCTGCCGCGCCACATTGGCCTGTACGCCGGCGTGCCGCTGGAGGTGCCGGCCATCCTCGTGCAGCGCATCTGCGGCAGCGGCTTCGAGATCATCCGCCAGGCGGCGGACCAGATCACGCTGGGCTATGCCAGCCTCGCCCTCGTCGTGGGCGCGGAATCGATGTCGCGCAATCCCATCTGCGCGTACACGCACCGAGGCGGCTTCAAGCTGGGTGCACCGGTGGAGTTCAAGGACTTCCTCTGGGAGGCGCTTGACGACCCCGCGGCCAAGGTCTCCATGATCCAGACGGCCGAGAACCTCGCCAGGAAGTACGGCATCACCCGCGCCGAGGTGGACGCCTATGCCGCCACCTCGTTCGAACGCGCCTTGCGCGCCCAGGCCGAAGGCTTCTTCGAAGGCGAGATCGCCCCGGTGGCCAACGAGCGTTTCGAGCTGGCCGGCTACGAGCCGCGCGGCATCAAGCTGCCGCGCAAGGTGGCCGCAGCGGACCGCGACACCCACCCCCGCCCGTCGCCCGTCGAGGCGCTGGCCGCGCTACGTGCCGTCTATGAAGGCGGCGTGCAGACGGCCGGAAACTCCTCGGCTTTGGTCGACGGCGCGGCAGCTGTCGTCGTCGCCTCCGGCGCCCAGGTGCGCGAGCGCGGGCTCAAGCCAATCGCCCGCCTGCGCGGCGCCGCCGCCGTCGGCGTGCCGCCGGAGATCATGGGCATCGGCCCGGCGCCGGCCATCCGCGCGCTGCTGGCGCGTTGCGAGCTCCATCTTTCGGACATCGACCTCATCGAGATCAACGAGGCCCAGGGCGCCCAGACCCTGGCCTGCGCCAGGGAACTCGGCCTGGACCTGGCCCGGCTCAACGTCAACGGCGGCGCCATCGCCCTCGGCCACCCGCTCGCCGCCACCGGCGTGCGCCTCACGCTGACGGCCGCGCGAGCGCTGCAGCGCCGCGGCGGCCGCTACGCCATCGCCTCCGCCTGCGTCGGCGGCGGCCAGGGCATGGCCCTCCTCATCGAGAACGCACAAGCATGAAGATCATCACCGCAGACCAGGTCGGCCCGCTCGTCAAGGACGGCGCCACCCTCTTCCTCGGCGGCCTGGCCATGATGGGCCTGGCCGAGGAGGTGTTGCAAGGGCTGGAGCGGCACTTCCTCGCCACCGGTCATCCGCGCCAGCTCACCACCTGGGCTTGCGGCGCCATCGGCAACGCGGGCAGCGGCGGCATGGCCCACCTGGCCCACCCGGGCATGGTCAAGCGTGTCGTCGCCGGCCACTTCGGCCAGACGGGCAAGGCCATGATGGCCATGGTGCATGCCGGCGAGGTGGAGGCCTACAACTTCCCGCAGGGCTCGCTGTCCAGCCTCACCCGCCACATCGCCAGCCGCTCGCCCGGCCTGCTGACCAAGGTGGGCCTCGGCACCTTCGTGGACCCGCGGCTGGAAGGCGGCAAGCTCAACGCCGCCTCGCGCGACGACCTGGTGCGCCTCGTCGAGTTCGAAGGCGAGGAATGGCTGTTCCATCCCTCGCCGCACATCGACGTGGCCTTCATCCGTGCCACCTATGCCGACGAGCGCGGCAACCTCAGCATGGACAAGGAAGGCGTGCTGCTGGAGCAGCTCGCCATCGCGCAGGCGGCGCGCGCCTGCGGCGGCATCGTCGTCGCGCAGGTCGAGGCCGTCGTCGCCGCCGGCAGCCTGCATCCCAAGAGCGTCAAGGTGCCAGGCCTGGTGGTGGACTACGTGGTGGTCGCCAAGCCGGAGAACCATCTGCAGACCATCACCACCGCCTTCAACCCGGCCTTCAGCGGCGACGTGCGTGTGCCGTTGGGCAGCCTGCCGGCGCTGCCGCTGGACGAGCGCAAGGTCATCGCTCGGCGCGCGGCGATGGAGCTGCAGCCCGGCGCCATCACCAACCTCGGCATCGGCATCCCGGCGGGCGTGCCGGCGGTCGCCGCCGAAGAGGGCGTGGCCGACCTGCTCAGCCTCAGCGTCGAGTGCGGCGTCAACGGCGGCGTACCCGCCCAGGGTGGCGACTTCGGCATGGCCTACAACCCCGATTCCATCATCGAGCAATCCTCGCAGTTCGACTTCTACGACGGCGGCGGACTGGACTGCAGCTTCCTGGGCCTGGCCCAGACGGACCAGCATGGCAACGTCAACGTCAGCAAGTTCAACGGCAGGCCGGTGGGCTGCGGTGGCTTCATCAACATCACGGCCTCCACGCCGCACATCGTCTTCTGCGGCAGCTTCACGGCCGGCGGCGTGGACCTCGCCGTGGCCGACGACCGCCTTCACATCCGCCAGGAAGGCCGTGCCCGCAAGTTCGTCGCCGAGGTCGAGCAGATCACCTTCAACGGCCGCGACGCCGCGCGCCGTGGCCAGCAGGTGCTGTTCGTGACCGAACGCGCGGTGTTCGCACTGCGCCCGGAGGGCCTGGAGCTCATCGAGATTGCGCCTGGCATCGACCTGGAGCGCGACGTGCTCGCGCACATGGACTTCCGGCCGCTGATGCGCGACGTGAAGACGATGGACGCGGCCCTCTTTCGCGAACACTGGGGCGGCTTGGCCGCAGCCCTCTCCACACCGACTCAAGCATGAACGCAGTACCCGACCTCCTTCCCGCCGACGGCGTGCTCGGCCAGTTGCATCTGCTGCGCATCGAGCACGCCGCGACCGTCACCCACCTGAGCCTGAATCGCCCGGCCAAGCGCAATGCCCTCAACGAAGAGCTGGTGCGCCAGCTGCACACGGCCGTGCTCAACCTACCGGCGTCGACCAAGGCCCTGGTCATCAGCGGCGAGGGCGACCACTTCTGCGCAGGCCTCGACCTGTCGGACCTCGCGGAGCGAAGCGTGGCCGAGGGCGTGCTGCATTCGCGCGGCTGGCATGTCGTCATGGACGCCATCCAGTTCTGTGCCGTGCCGGTGGTCGTCGCGCTGCATGGGGCCGTGCTGGGCGGCGGGCTTGAACTGGCCGCGGCGGCCCACATCCGCATTGCCGACGAGACCGCCTACTTCGGCCTGCCGGAGGGCCAGCGCGGCATCTTCGTCGGCGGTGGCGGCTCGGTGCGCATCCCGCGCCTGATCGGCGTCGCGTGCATGACCGACATGATGCTCACCGGCCGCGTGCTGGACGCAAACGACGCCGAGCGCCGGGGGCTGGTGCAGTACGTCGTGCCTGCGGGCCAGGCCGTCAGCAAAGCCGTTGAGCTGGCCGAACGTATCGCGCAGAACGCGCCGCTGTCGAACTTCGCCGTGACGCAGGCCTTGCCTCGCATCGCCGACCTGTCACCGGCCAACGGCCTCTTCATGGAATCGCTGATGGCCGCCATCGCGCAGGGCGACGAGGAGGCCAAGCAGCGCCTGCAGGACTTCCTGCAGAAGCGCACGCCCAAGGTCGCCAAGCCATGAAACCGCGCTACCGCCCCGTCACCATCGGCCAGGGCCTGGGCCAGGTCAACGTCGAACCGCGTGCCGACGGCGGCTTCGTGCTGCGCTCGAACGAGCCGCTGGGCGACTACCCGGGGCAACTGGGCGAGCGCCTGCTGCACTGGGCGCGCCAAGCGCCGGACCGGGTGCTGGCTGCCCAGCGCGACGAGGGCGGTGCCTGGCGCCGCGTCAGCTATGCCGATATGGTGGCGCGTGCCCGATCCGTCGGCCAGGCCTTGCTCGACCGCGGGCTCGACGCCGAGCGGCCCCTGGTCATCCTCTCCGAGAACGACCTGGCGCACCTGAGCCTGATGCTGGGCGCGATGTGGGCGGGCATTCCCAGCGTCAGCATCTCGCCGGCCTACTCGCTGGTCTCGACCGACTTCGGCCGCCTGCGCCACATCCTCGCCAAGGCGACGCCGGGTGCGGTGTACGCGGCCAACGCGAGCTACGCGCGCGCCATCGAATCGACCGTTGCGGCCGACACGCCCGTCATCCTCGGCGAGGGCACTCTCGAAGGCCGGGCAACGGAGCGCTTCGCCGACCTGATCGACGCCGTGCCCGGTGCGGCGCTGGCCGCCGCCCATGCCCAGGTCGGCCCCGACACCATCGTCAAGCTGATGTTCACCTCGGGGTCCACCAAGGCGCCCAAAGGCGTGGTGATGACACAGCGCATGTGGTGTGCCAACCAGCAGATGGTGTTGCAGGCCTTGCCCTTCCTGACCGAGCAGCCGCCGGTCGTGGTGGACTGGCTGCCCTGGAACCACACCTTTGGCGGCAACCACAACCTGGGGCTGGTGCTCTACAACGGCGGCAGCCTCTACATCGACGAGGGCCGGCCGGTTCCCGGCCGCTTTGAGACGACCCTGCGCAACCTGCGCGACGTGGCGCCAACGATCTTCTTCAACGTGCCCAAGGGCTACGACGAACTCGTGTCGGCCCTGCAAGCCGACACGCCACTGCGCGACCATTTCTTCAGCCGCCTGCAGCTCGTCGAATGCGGTGGCGCGGGGCTCTCCGCGAAGACGTTGGACGCCTTCAACGAATTGGCCGAGGCTGCCATCGGCCAACGCATCCGCCTCGCCGCCGGCCTGGGCATGACGGAAACCGCACCCACCTGCACCTTCGCGATTCCGGAGGAGGCCCGTGCCGGATTCATCGGCACACCGGTGCCGGGCGTCGACGTGAAGCTCGTCCCGGCGGGCGACAAGACCGAGGTGCGCTTCCGCGGCCCCAACGTGATGCCCGGTTATTGGCGCGATGCCGATCTGACGGCGGAGGCCTTCGACGAGGAGGGCTACTACCGCACCGGCGACGCGGCCAGCCCCGCGGACCGCGCCGATCTCACCCGGGGCCTGATGTTCGACGGGCGCATCGCCGAGGACTTCAAGCTCTCCACTGGCACCTATGTCAGCGTCGGGCCGTTGCGCGCGCGTGTGGTCGCCCTGGGCTTCCCGTGCGTGCACGATGCCGTCGTGACGGGGCTCAATCGCGATGAGGTCGGCCTGCTCATCGTGCCTCGCGTCGCCGAGGCCCGCCACCTGACCGACCTGCCGCAAGGCGCCAGTGCCGCGGACGTGCTGAACCACCCGGCCGTGCGCCGCTTCTTCCAGGGCCTGGCCGACCAGCTCTGGGCGCAAGGCACCGGCAGCGCCAACCGCCCGGCCCGCCTGCTGCTGCTCGTCGAGCCACCGTCCATCGACGGCGGCGAGATCACCGACAAGGGCTCCATCAACCAGCGCGCCGTGCTGAGCCGCCGCGCCAGCCTGGTGGAGCTGCTGCACGAGGCCCCAGCGGGCCATCCCGACGTCATTACTCCCACCTGCTGATCACCCGCCATGTTCATCACCAACACCTGGTATGTGGCCGCCCGAAGCGACGAGGTCGGCACCGTCAAGCCACTCGGCCGCAAGGTCTGCAATCACGCCATGGCCTTCTTCCGCAACAGCGCCGGCACCGTCAGCGCGGTGGAGGACTTCTGTCCTCACCGCGGCGCGCCGCTGTCGCTGGGCCGGGTGAACGGCGACACGCTGGTTTGCGGCTATCACGGCCTGGCCATGGGCTGCGATGGCAAGACGGTCTCCATGCCCGGCCAGCGCGTGCGCGGTTTCCCCGCCATCCGCAGCTTCCCGGTGCACGAGGCGCAAGGCTTCATCTGGGTGTGGCCGGGCGATGCCGCCAAGGCCGATGTGGCACTGCTGCCCGCCTTCGAATGGCTGGGCAATCCGGCCTTCGGCTACGGCGGCGGGCTGTACGACATTGCCTGCGACTACCGGCTGATGATCGACAACCTGATGGACCTGACGCACGAGACCTACATCCACGCGAACAGCATCGGCCAGAAGGAGATCGACGAGGTGCCCTGCACGACGCGGGTGGACGGCGACCACGTCGTCACCGAACGCCACATGCAGGGCATCGAGGCGCCGCCGTTCTGGAAGATGGCACTGCGCATGAACGGCCTGCCCGACGACCAGCCCGTGGACCGCTGGCAGGTCTGCCACTTCACGCCGCCCAGCCACATCATGATCGAGGTGGGCGTGGCGCTGGCCGGCCAGGGCGGCTATCACGCGCCTGACTCAGTCAAGGCGGCCAGCTGGGTGGTGGACTTCATCACGCCGGAGACGGACACGTCCATCCACTACTTCTGGGGCATGGCGCGCAAGTTCAAGCCGCAGGACGACGCGCTGACGGCCCAGATCCGCGAAGGCCAGGGCAAGATCTTCTCGGAGGACCAGGAGATGCTGGAGCGCCAGCAGCTCAACTTGCTGGCTTGGCCCGGGCGCTCGCTGCTGTTGCTCAACATCGATGGCGGCGGCGTGCAGTCGCGCAAGATCATCGAGCGGCTGATGGCGGCGCAGGGATGAGCGGTCTCGTCACCGTTCGCGTCGAGGCCAAGACGTCGGCGGCGCTGGATGTCTGCGCCCTCACGCTCGTTTCGGCCGACGGCGGCGCGCTGCCCGGCTTCACGGCCGGCGCGCACCTCGACGTTCATCTGCCGGGGGGCATCGTCCGCCAGTACTCCCTGTGCAACGCCCCCGCGGAGACGCACCGCTACAGGCTGGGCGTGCTCCTTGAAGCCCAGTCGCGAGGCGGCTCCCAGGCCGTACACGAGCTGCTGGTGACGGGGCAGACCTTGCAGGTGAGCGCGCCCAAGAATCACTTCCCGCTGGCCACCCAGGCGCGTCGCAGCTTGCTGATCGCGGGCGGCATCGGCGTCACGCCCATCCTCGCGATGGCGCAGCAACTCGCGCGGGCGGGTAGCGAGTTCGAGTTTCATTACGCGGCGCGCTCCGCGGAGCGACTGGCGTTTCGTTCGGAGATCGAGGCCAGCGACTGGGCGGCGGCGGCGCACTTCCACGTCGGCCATGGCCAGCTCGACGTCGCGCAGTTGTTGGCGGCCCAGGGAGAAGGCGTGCACGTGTACACCTGCGGCCCCAAGCGGCTGATCGACGCCGTGGCCGAGGCGGCGAAGCGGCTGGGATGGGCCAGCGAACGCGTCCACCACGAGTTCTTTGCCGGTGCCGAAGCACCCGCGGTGGGCGGCAACAGCGCCTTCGAAATCGAACTCGCGGGATCGGGTCGCGTCATCCCGGTGGCGGCCGACCAGACCGTCGCTCAGGCCCTTGTCGCTGCTGGCGTCCCGCTGCTCACCTCCTGCGAGCAGGGCGTCTGCGGCACCTGCCTGACCCGCGTGCTGGCCGGCGTGCCGGAGCACCGCGACCTCTACCTCACGCCCGAAGAGCAGGCAGCCAACGACCAGTTCACGCCTTGCTGCTCGCGCTCGCGCAGCGGCAGGCTGGTGCTGGATCTGGCCTAGACATGAAGCAGCTCCTCACCCTGCTGGCCGCGCTGATCTCCATCCCCCCATCGAACAAGGCAACTCCCATGCGAACTCTTCGTTCAACCCTCCTTGCCGCCGGCCTGCTGCTGGCCGCCGCCACCGGCGCCGTCGCGCAGGACGGCACCATCTACCCGCTCTCGGCCATCGCCGAGCCCAATGCCATCAAGCTCGGCACCGGCGGTGTCGCCAACCAGCCGGCGTCCGAGAGCTGGTTCAAGCAGTGGGGCGAGCCGATGGTGCGCAACGTCACCACGGCCACGCTGACGCCCTATCTGCCGGCACCCGGCAAGGGCAACGGCACGGCCGTGCTGGTGGCGCCGGGCGGCGGGTTCCGCTGGCTGTCCATCAACAACGAGGGCTGGAAGGTGGCCCAGGCGCTGGCCGACAAGGGCATCGCCGCCTTCGTGCTCAAGTACCGCCTGCACCCGACGCCGGACTCGGTGGACGGGTTCAAGCAGTCCATGGACCGCATGTTCTCCTCGGTGAGCAACACCGACGGCGCTCCCCGTCCTGCCATGCCCAGCCTGGACAACCAACTCGCCGACGCCGAGGCCGCCTATGCCCTCATCCTGTCGCGCGCCAAGGAATGGGGCGTCGACACCAAGCGCCTGGGCATGATGGGCTTCTCCGCCGGCGCCGGCCTGACGATGCACAGCACGCTGAACTCCAAGACCATGAAGCTTGCCTTCATCGCCCCGATCTACGGCGGCATGGGCCCGGTCGACGTGCCGAAGGACGCGCCGCCGATGTTCACCGTCATCGCGAGCGACGACTTCCTGTTCAAGGGCCAGTTCGGTGTCGTGAAGTCCTGGTTCGACGCGGGCAAGCCCGTGGAGTTCCACCTGTACCAGAACGGCGGCCACGGCTTCGGCCTCGGCTACCCGGGCAACACGGCCAACGGCTGGTTCCCCGTGTTCCACCACTGGCTGGATGTGAACGGCTTCCTCAAGGCCAAGCCGGCGCCCTGAGCCCGCGGAAGGCAGCCCGTGCGCATCGAGCAATGTGTGCGCATGGAAGAGGTTGCGCGTGAGRCCGTCGTCCGAGCTTAAGCTTGTTACTTGCGTGAGGCCGTGCGGCATGACATGCCGCCATCGGCACACGCTTCGTAGGCTTCATCTGCTCCGCTGGACGAGTACCGCTTTTCCTGCCAAAGCCGCCCCAGGAGCGCCTTGCGCGAACGGCCGATGCCAGCCTGTTGCCGCGGTTCGGCGAGATTCCGCTTTGGGCACCTTGCTGCTCCACGACTGACGAATCCGAGCGGCAACACCCAGCCTCCTGCTGCCACCCGACCAATTTCGGCTTTGGGCACCGACCTGCCTCTCGAAACGCCGACCGCCAGGCCGTCGGCAGCTTGGTGCCCCACGACTGACGAATCCGAGCGGCAACAGCCAGCCTGGAGCGGACAGCCACGGTCTTACGGCCGCTAAGGCGTCATCCGAACGCCGCGCCTCCCAAGGAGCTACTGGTGCGCGGAGGGTGGGTCATGGGAGTTCGAAGGCACGGACGTTCAGGAGTGTCCCGCCATAGAAATGGTGCTGCATCATCGGCAGAGATCAACATCATTGCGTGACTTGTGATGAAAAGAGCTTGGTGCAGCCTCCGGCGGGTATTGCTGCTGGTCCCGATGGCAGTCGCACTGAACGGATGCGGCGGTGGTGGGGCGGGCGGCAGCGGACCCGGAGGCGGCAATGCAGCCGCGCCGACCCATACCGTCGGCGGCACCGTCGCAGGACTTGGCAGCGCCAGCGGCCTGACGCTTGCGAACGGCGCCGATTCGCTGCCAGTGCCCGCGGGTGCAACGGCCTTCTCGATGCAGACAGCCGTGCCTGAAGGGACGAACTACGCGGTCACTGTGCGGAACAGTCCTGCCGGCCTCCAGTGCAGCGTCAGTCAAGGGGCCGGCACGATGGCAGTCAGCCATGTGACCAACATCGCCGTGACTTGCTCGGAGGCCTATTCCGTGGGAGGAAATGTGGCTGGTCTGACGACGTCGGGATTGGTTCTGGCAAGTAGCACCGAGACGCTGAGCGTGGCCGCCGGCGCAAGCACGTTCATGATGCCGACCCGCTTGCCGCCGGGTGCTGCGTACGACTTGGTCGTCAAAACCCAACCGGCCGACATGAATTGCGAAGTGAAAGAGGGCAAAGGCGCCGTCGGCACGCGGGATGTCTCCGGGATCACCGTCGTATGCAATCCGTCGGCGAGGTCACTCGGTGGTCCGTCGCCGGGAGATCTTCCGTCCAGCGGAGAGGTCTCCGTGTCGTTGGATTGCGGTGCGGGCGTTTGCGGCGTCGACAGCCAGTCGTACCGCTACTCGCCCCAGAACTCGACCATTCGGGTGCGCGCGGGTGGCAATTGGCTTTCCATCACGATCGACGGATCCACACCGTGGCCGTGGTCAGGCGTGATGCGAGCGCCTTCAGATGAATCTAGATTCAAGCCGGGGACCTATGCGGAGATGTGGCAGTTGGACGCGCCTTCCATTTGGGGCACCTTCAACTGGTCCGGTGAGAACGTCGGGTTCGAGGGCGGAACCACGAGCGTGACGATCAACAGCGTCACCTACGAGGGCGACGTGCTGGCGGGCATCGATTTCAATTTCGATCACTCGGTTCACGGATTCAGCGATTTACGGGGTCACGTCGTCTGGACGAAGGCCGGGTCCACCGTCACCATCGTCCCGTTGACGCCGCCGCCCGGGGAGCTGTGGCGTCCCGCCGCCGGCAAGGTTCCAGTAACGGGGAACTACATCTATCTCGAGAGCGATGCCGCCGACTTTGTCGGCCAGGGCCTGACCTACACACAGACGCCGCTCAATTCGCTGTTGACCGTTGAGACCACGTCCGACGGCGTGCTTGTCGCGGCTGAGGGCGCCCATCTGGTGTCGGGCCGGATTCAGGCGATGTTCGGTCAGGGGCAACTGCAGAATGGCTACTACCAGCGAGTGGATCGTTTCCAGATCGGAAATCCGGCGCGCGGCGGTCTCACCTGGGCCGTCGATTCGCGAGCCTGCAACAGATCACTCGGTTGGTTCATCGTCGACGGCATCGCCTATACCAACGGCGTGGTCACGGCGCTTGACCTGCGCTTCGAGCAGCATTGCGAGCTTTCTCGCCAAGCTTTGCACGGCCAGGTCCGCTGGCGCGCCAGCGACACGACCGCGGCTGCCGGCCCGACGACGCCGCCGGCCGGTCTGTGGCAGCCTGCGCCGGGCAGCACGCCCACGAGCGGCAACTACGTCTATCTGGCCAGTGACGCGGGCGACTTCATCGGCGCCGGCGTAGCGGGTCCTGCGATGGAGTACCTGTATCGCTCGCCTGGGAACGACATCAGTGTGAACATGAACGGTCCGGGCGTCGGCCCGAATCTCACGGTCAACATCGGGCCGTTTGGAACGTGGACCGGCGTCTTCTCCGGGATGTACTCGCTGACAAGATTCAAGCCCGGGTACTACGGCCCGCTGCTCACCACCTATGACCCGGCCTTCGGAGGGGTCGATTGGTCCGGTATGCACAAGCGCTGTGGTTTCATCACGGGATGGCTGGTCTTCGACAGCGTCACTTACGTGGGCGACACATTGACCAGTTTTGATTTGCGCTTCGAGCAGCATTGCCAGGGCGACAAGGCTGCACTGCATGGAAAAATCCACTGGAGCAGTCCATAGCCGGCGACATGGTTCAAGCCGATTGGCCATGAAGGTCTCCGCCCCCCGAAATAGGACCAGCAGCTCACAGACCGACCAGGGTGCGCCGATCGGCGTCGACGAGATGTTCTTCGTCCAGAGCAGTCGTTTACGTGCCTATGCGTTGCCGCTTCCAGTCCGTGTCGTCTTGGCAGTCGCGATCGCCTTGCTCTCCTTGCGGAGCTTGGTGGAAACCGGGCAGACCTGTTGGACGAAGCTCGTCAGGGTGTTGGTGAGGCTGTCCTTCTGCAGGCTGTAGAAGACAAACTGGCCACGCTTGTCCGCCTTGACCAGACCGGCAGCCTCCAGGATCTTGAGATGTTTGGACAGGGACGGCTTCGTCATGTCGAAGCGGCTCGCGATGTCGCCGGCCGAGAGTTCGGTCTCGGACAGGTACGCGAGGATCTTGCGCCGGGGTGTGGAGGCGAGCGCTTCAAAGATCTTTTCCATGGCGGGATCCTAGCAACTTAATTTCCCTTCTCGCTAATTTCTTATTTAGCTACTTAGCTAATTCCGATGCACAATGGGTCAGCCTTTGGGAGCCCATGTGTCCGACATCTCGCCCGCACCCGCGCAGCCCGCCGAACCGGCGACCGGGCCTCACGTCGTCTACTACAACAGCGCCTGCCCCGTTTGCGACGCAGGCGTGTGCGCGATGCGCGCTCGCATCGCGGAGGGTGACGTCGAATGGGTGGACGTTCATCRCAATCCGGAGCGTCTTGCTCCTTTGGGGCTTGATCTGGAGGACGTCCGGGAGCGCTTGCACCTGGTTGACCCGCGCGGTCACCTTCAGGTCGGCGCGCCTGCGCTCCTCACAACGTGGTCCCTGCAGTCACGCTGGGGCTGGCTACTCAAGCCGCTGAGCTGGCCCGGCCTGCGCACGTTGACTTCTTGGGCCTACATCGCGTTCGCCCGCCAGCTGTACAGCTGGAACCGCCGCCAGGGTCACTGGTGATCCACTCAGACAAGGAAGATTCGATGGCTACGCACACCAACTTCGACGCCGCTGAGCTCGACAAGTTTCAGGCGCTCGCTTCGCGCTGGTGGGATCCGGCATCCGAGTTCTGGCCGCTTCACGCGATCAACCCACGCCGGCTCGACTGGATCGATGGCCTGGCGTCGCTGGCCGGCAAGCAGACACTGGATGTCGGTTGCGGCGGCGGGATCCTGGCCGAGTCAATGGCGCACCGCGGCGCTGACGTGCTGGGGATCGACCTGGCCGACAAGGGGCTGAAGGTGGCCGCGCTGCACGCGCTCAAAAGCAAGGCTTCGGTGACGTACCGGCATATCGCAGCCGAGGAACTTGCGCGCGAGAAGCCTGGTGCGTTCGAAGTGGTGACCTGCATGGAGATGCTTGAGCACGTGCCGGATCCAGCCCAGGTGGTGGCCGCCTGCTCGACGCTGCTCAAGCCGGGCGGGTGGGCGTTCTTCTCCACGATCAACCGTTCACCCTTGAGCTGGATGGTTGCCGTCTTCGGCGCCGAGCGCGTGCTGAAGGTGCTTCCGCGCGGTACGCACGACTACGCGAAGTTCATCAAGCCGGCAGAGCTGGAGGCTGTTAATTCCCACGCCATCCTGACCCACCGTTTCCGTCCAATTCTGACCCACCCTTGTTCGAGCCTCTCGGGCTCAGCTTGTGGGTAACTTCCTCGGTTTGGACTCCTTCTTGGTGGTGGGTTGAGCTGAGCTGTTCTTGAAGCGGTAGCTGTCGTTGCCGGTTTCAAGGATATGGCAGTGGTGCGTGAGCCGGTCCAGCAGCGCCGTGGTCATCTTGGCGTCGCCGAAGACGCTGGCCCATTCAC
>NZ_JBGCUM010000131.1:0-1371 GCF_054177665.1 Roseateles sp. P5_E8
GCAAGACGCAGACGGTGGTGATCACGGCGGCGGCCAACCAGGCGCCGGTGGCCAACATCAGCGGCCCGACGAGTGGGCAAGTGGGCGCGAACCTGAGCTTCTCCGGTGCTGGGAGCACGGATGCCGAGGGCCCGGTCGCAAGCTATGCGTGGACATTCGGGGATGGCACGAGCGCAAGCGGGGTGTCGGCCACGAAGAGCTACAGCGCAGCCGGCACCTACACGGTGACGTTGACGGTGACCGATGCYGCGGGCCTGACCAACAGCAAGACGCAGACGGTGGTGATCACGGCGGCGGCCAACCAGGCGCCGGTGGCCAACATCAGCGGCCCGACSAGTGGGCAAGTGGGCGCGAACCTGAGCTTCTCCGGTGCTGGGAGCACGGATGCCGAGGGCCCGGTCGCAAGCTATGCGTGGACATTCGGGGATGGCACGAGCGCAAGCGGGGTGTCGGCCACGAAGAGCTACAGCGCTGAGGGCAGCTATACGGTGACGTTGACGGTGACCGATGCTGCGGGCCTGACCAACAGCAAGACRCAGRYGGTGRTGATCACGGCGGCCGGGGGGGGAGGACAGGCAGTCAATGTCGCWGCAGCCGCTAACGGCGGTGTGGCAACAGCGTCCAGCATTTTCGACTCGAGATATCCCGCAAGCGCGRTCAACGACGGCGACCGGCTKGGGYTGAAATGGGGRGCTGGKGGCGCYTGGGCGGACGGYACYTCRGGCGTCTACCCGGATTGGGTGCAGATCGACTTCAACGGCATGCAGACGATTGGCGAAATCGATGTGTTCACGCTGCAGGACAACACGGCCTCGCCATCAGTGCCAACGCTGACGATGACGTTCAGCCAATTCGGCATCACGCATTTCGTAGTTCAGTACTGGGATGGCGCTGCGTGGGTGGGCGTGCCGGGCGGCAACGTCATCGCCAATAACAAGGTGTGGCGGCAGATCACATTCGCGCCAATCACAACACAGCGCATCCGTGTTCTGGTGACTAGCTCGGCCTACAACCTCTCGCGCATTGCCGAGGTGGAGGCCTGGACGCCGGGAAGCGTGACGAACCAGGCGCCGGTGGCCAACATCAGCGGCCCGACGAGTGGGCAAGTGGGCGCGAACCTGAGCTTCTCCGGTGCTGGGAGCACGGATGCCGAGGGCCCGGTTGCAAGCTATGCGTGGATATTCGGGGACGGCACGAGCGCAAGCGGGGTGTCGGCCACGAAGAGCTACAGCGCAGCCGGCACCTACACGGTGACGTTGACGGTGACCGATGCTGCGGGCCTGACCAACAGCAAGACGCAGACGGTGGTGATCACGGCGGCGGCCAACCAGGCGCCGGTGGCCAACATCAGCGGCCCGACGAGTGGGCAAG
>NZ_JBGCUM010000132.1:0-1355 GCF_054177665.1 Roseateles sp. P5_E8
GCGCCGGGTCGACCGGCCTCGCCTGCCGGGCCGGGCGGACCCGCTTCACCCGCGGGGCCAGGTCGACCGGTTTCACCGGCCGCGCCGGGCGGGCCGGCCTCACCTGCGGGACCCTGTGGACCGATCTCGCCTGCGGCGCCGGGCGGGCCAGCTTCACCCGCCGGGCCCGGTCGACCGGTGTCACCCGCGGCGCCTTGCGGGCCAGCGTCACCCGCCGGACCCCGTGGACCGATCTCGCCTGCGGGGCCAGGCGGACCCGCTTCACCCGCCGGGCCAGGTCGACCGGCGTCACCCGCCGCGCCGGGCGGGCCGGCGTCACCTACCGGACCCTGTGGACCGATCTCGCCTGTGGCGCCGGGCGGGCCTGCTTCGCCTGCCGGGCCGGGTGGACCCGCGTCACCCGCCGGGCCGGCCGGACCCACCTCGCCAGTCGCGCCGGGCGGGCCGGCGTCGCCCGTCGCGCCCCTTTCACCGGTGGCGCCGTCCGCGCCAGGCGCTCCGGGTGGGCCGGCTTCTCCGGGCGGGCCAGCGGCACCGTCGGCACCCGCAGGCCCGGTCGGGCCGGCGGGGCCTGCGGTGCCCGTGCTGCCTTCGCCGTCATAGCGCCAGCGGCCGGCGTCGTCCTGGTAGAACTCGCCGCTGTGGCCATGGCCGGCGGGCACCAGCCAGAGGGCCGATGCCTGGGTCACGGTGGCACCGGCCTCGGCCCGGTCGATGCGACCGATCGCGATGGCGTCCGGCGGCACCGCCGCCTCCAGGCCTTGCAGCGTCACCCGTGTCTGCGTGCGCACCAGCGTGGGCTGTTCGTCCAGGCGCAGCGTCGGCTCGTCGGTGTTCTCGCCGGCCACCACCACGGCCCACGGGCCGCCGCCTTCGGGCAGCGTCAGCGGCAGCTCGGTCGCCAGCTCCAGCCGCACGCCGGCGGCGGTGAAGGCGACGCCGGGCGACAGCGTCATGCCGCCCTCGCCAGCGCTCAGCCGCAAGCCCCAGGCGATGCGGCCCAGGCCCAGCGCGGTGCGCAGGTCCTGCACCGCCTGGGCCAGGGTCTGCTGGAGGTGCGTGAGGTGCGCCGGCACCACGCGCATGCCGTCGCGGAACAAGGTGTTGGCATCGGTGGTCATGGCTTCTGGTAGTAGACGGTGGCAGCGTTGATGGTCACCTGCCCGGCGGTGTGCAGGCGCAGCCGCAGCTGCAGCGCGTTGCCGGCGATCTCGCCGCGCGCTGCGGTGGCGGCGATGGTGGGCGTCAGCGTCACGGTGCCGGTGGAGGCCGACGGCGTGACGCCCGCCGCCACCTGCGGCGCGCCGCTGCCGGCCAGCAGCGGCACCACGGCCGGGCGCAGGTCGTCGCTGCGC
>NZ_JBGCUM010000133.1:0-1229 GCF_054177665.1 Roseateles sp. P5_E8
GCGCCGCGCTCGCCGCCAGCCTGCCGCCCGACAGCGACCGCCAGGCCCGCACCGCCGCGCTGCTGGCGCTGGCCGCCGAGCTGGGCCTGCCCTGGCCGCGCAGCGAGTTCCGCTACCAGGCCGACCGCGAGCTGGGCCTTGCGCAGTACCGCGTGGCCATGCAGCTCAGCGGCCGCTACGGCGTGCTGCGCGACTTCGTTGCCGAAGCCTTGAAGCGCGACCCGGCGCTGGCCCTGGACGGCATGCGCCTGCGCCGCGAGGCCAACGGCACGCTGAAGGCCGAGCTGGCCTGGGTGCTGCACATGCGAGTCGCGCCGTGATGAAGAAGCCCACACCGCGACAGCTCGCCTTGTTTGCCGCGCTGGGCCTGAGCCTGGCGACGACGGCCTGGGTGTCGCAGGACGATGCGCCGGAACCCGTCGCCGCCGCACCCCGCCGCACCACCGGTGCATCGGCCGCGCCGACCGACTGGCCCGGCCCCGCCGCAAGCGCACACACCGAATGGCCCGCCACCGACGCACAAGCCCGCAACGCATGGGGCGAGGCCGCGCCCGTGGCTGCTGCAACCGCAGCCCCAGCCACCGAGCCGGCCGAAGAGCAGGCACCGCCGCCGCCCACCGCGCCGCCCTTCCCCTACCAGCTGGTCGGCCGCCTGAGCGACGGCGCCTCGCGCGCCGTGCTGAACAACGCCCAGCGCAGCGCCGTCGTCGGCGTGGGCGAAGTGGTGGACGGCCAGTGGCGCGTCGAGGCCATCGACGCCAGCGGCCTGCGCGTGACCTATCTGCCACTGGGCCTGGTCCAGTTCATTCCCTTTGCCGCCGCCGCATGATCCGACCCGTTGCCACCGCCCTCCTCCTGCTCCTGCTGCTGGCCGCCTGCGCGGGCCACCCGGCCCTGCGCGACGCCGACACGCTGGCCCGCCGCGGCGAGCACGACGGCGCCTGGCGCCTGCTGCGCGATGCGGCCGCCTCGGCGCCGCAGGACAACGAGCTCCGCACCGCCCTGCAGCGCCAGCGCGAGCTGAGCCTGCTGGCCCTGGCCATGCAGGCCGAGAACGCCCGCGCCACCGGTCAGCTCGATGCCGCCGCTGAGCTGCTGCAACGCATGGAGGCCGTCGACCCGCTGGCGCCGCGCACCCGCGCGCTGCAGGCCGCGCTGCGCCGTGCGCGCGACCACCAGGCCCGCCTGGCCCAGGCCTCGCGCCAGTTGCAGGCCGGCCAGCTGGACCG
>NZ_JBGCUM010000134.1:0-1154 GCF_054177665.1 Roseateles sp. P5_E8
AAAAACCTGTGCTACAGTCGTGGGCTTCGCTGATGACAAAGCGCTGAGTGATCTGGAAGCGGATTGCAGGGCGTAGAGGGGTTGGCGGAGTCGGGTTGAAAGACCTGGGCGGGCTTGAGACAAGTCGGCGGGTGCTTCGAAGGGTTCGAAAGAATTTTTGAAAAGTACTTGACGATGCTGCGAAAGCAGATCAAAATCTCGCCTCTTTGCTGCTAACGAACAAAACGCGAAAGCGGATAGTTTGAAAGTAGTAAAGAAACTGCAAGTTGCCGAGTATGGCGGAAAGAAATTTTCAAAAATACTTGACGACAAAGCGAAAAGCAGATTAGAATCTCGCTTCTTTGCTGCTGACGAATAAACAACGTCAGCGCCGCAGATTGAAGAGTTAAGACTCTGAAGTTTGCGATGTTCTTTAAAAATTAACAGCCGATAAGCGTGGGCGTTTGAGGCGAAGTGATGTTATCAGGTGACTGATGACGGTCCTTCGGACTTTAAACGCTCACGGAAATTAGATTTGAATCATGCAAATGGTTTAAGTCGATTCCGTTGAGTAAATCAAGATCGAACTGTAGAGTTTGATCCTGGCTCAGATTGAACGCTGGCGGCATGCCTTACACATGCAAGTCGAACGGTAACAGGTTAAGCTGACGAGTGGCGAACGGGTGAGTAATATATCGGAACGTGCCCAGTCGTGGGGGATAACTGCTCGAAAGAGCAGCTAATACCGCATACGACCTGAGGGTGAAAGCGGGGGATCGCAAGACCTCGCGCGATTGGAGCGGCCGATATCAGATTAGCTAGTTGGCGGGGTAAAAGCCCACCAAGGCAACGATCTGTAGCTGGTCTGAGAGGACGACCAGCCACACTGGGACTGAGACACGGCCCAGACTCCTACGGGAGGCAGCAGTGGGGAATTTTGGACAATGGACGCAAGTCTGATCCAGCCATGCCGCGTGCGGGAAGAAGGCCTTCGGGTTGTAAACCGCTTTTGTCAGGGAAGAAAAGGGCGTTTCTAATAAAGATGCCTCATGACGGTACCTGAAGAATAAGCACCGGCTAACTACGTGCCAGCAGCCGCGGTAATACGTAGGGTGCAAGCGTTAATCGGAATTACTGGGCGTAAAGCGTGCGCAGGCGGTTATGCAAGACAGATG
>NZ_JBGCUM010000135.1:0-1145 GCF_054177665.1 Roseateles sp. P5_E8
CAACAAGATAAATCAGACTTGAACCCATCCGAATCAATTGCATTATCAAGTTGGGTAATTCTATTTACAGGGTATCCAGCGTTGCGCAGTATGTCGACTGTCATCGAGGTGTACGCGAACCACCAATCAATTTTCGTCAACAGCCAGCGCTTCCACCTCTCCCGAAAGCCAGAAACGGCATCGGCTTGGAAATTCTTGCCGTGCCCCCAGTAAGCCACTCGCTTTCCCCAGGCGCGAGCAAGAAGCAAAGGATAATTTGAAAGTATTCGACTTTCCTGCATCAAGACTACGAGATTCGCCTGCCGAGCCTCCTTGGGCAGAGGTTGCCAAATAATGTCCCGGCTGCCGAATTCCCAGACGCGATTTCGCACCTTGATAGCCCAGGATATCGAACCCTCGTCTTTCTTTATTGCCTCACGCCGCGTGGCCTGCCCGTGAACCAGCATCAGGTCGATGCCTCGCTCCGCGCATGCAAGCCTCAGTTTCTCAAAGAAGCCCACTCGGTAGTGCAGGAGACGGTGCTGGAGGATTRCGACTTTCTTTTCCATATCAAGCATCAATATTTCCAGGTTCAATGACGCATGAATCGTAAGAAACTTCCGAGAAGGCGAATCGCCCGTCTCGAATTTGTTGCTCGTGCTGATTTCGTTCGCTGACGGTAGAGAAACGTTGCCCAACCACGCGTGCGGGCACACCAGCAACAACGGAGTATGAGGGAACGTCACGAACGACCACGCTACCTGCCGCCACAATGCYACCCCGACCAATAGTTACCCCGGTTAACACGATGGCACCGTAACCGACCCAGCAGTCGTCCTGCACCTCAACCATTTCTGCTAAGTGCGAATTCTGAAATCTGCGGCTGCCAATCCATGGCGAGTAGCGCACTGGAAATCCCAGTCGTTTGTAGTCATGATCATGCCTACCGACAAATGCCACACGGTTGGCTATCAAACAGAAGTTACCGATAACTGCGTTCGCTTCGATATGTACGTGCTTGCCGATATATACATGATCGCCAATTTTGATTTGGACAGGTGCCCACAATCGTGTGCCACGCCCAATGTGAAGATCTTTACCATGCGAAAGATAGCGCTTCTTGCCCGCCACGGCCAATATGGTCTGGCAGCGACGGAGCGCTGCAA
>NZ_JBGCUM010000136.1:0-1124 GCF_054177665.1 Roseateles sp. P5_E8
CTTAAGAGCACCATCGGCGGCTGGTATCACCAAGATGCGTATCTCGACTTCGAAACAGACGACGACATCTGGCAGAGCATCGTTGAAGGACGGGATGGAGACGGAATGCAGCGCCTCACTGCTCAAATTGTCGACCTTCTCTTAAGGGAAGACCACGAGGTTCTCGACCTGTGGAATAACCACGCGCATTCCCACAGGCTCGACGACGCCAATGAGGCACGTGAGTTATTCGGTGCGATGCTGAAATTCCTCAAAGGGGCCGCAAAGTGATGCCCAACCCTGCGCTCAAGCGGACCTGCGCCCGCTACGCTGGCTGGTCCGCTTACCTGGAACGTTGAGCGGCACACCAGCATGCGTGACAAGTCCAAACGGTACGGCTTGACGACTGTGATGCGTATGGCCGAGAAGCGGGTCTTGGAAGACGCGCAATCCCATCTGTCGGCAGATCGCCTGCAAGACATGCTCGCCGCCAGTAGAGAAGGTCTGCTATTTACGTCGGGGCGCTACCCCGACCCGGATTGGYGGGAAGTTTGCGGATTCGAAATCGATCAGCAGTTTCACTACGAAGTCATCGTGGGCGTTGCCGTAGAGCCTACGGAACCGCACAACCTTTTCGCGAAGGTACTGATTAGCAGAGATGCCGATGACGATGTGTGCTTCATAGTCTGGGACCCCGCAGCCGCCCAACCCTTCGCTGCAGCGGACGGCTTCGCCGCCCGCTGACCTTCGACGTTATGCGTCTTGAAAGCACATTGAAGGTCGCCGCCTCCGCCTACTTGGGAGCGGCAATAGTCATTGCAGCGTGGGCTTGGTACGTCGACTTGACGCTTCTCCATAGCCAGCGGGAGCATCTGTTACCCGACATGGTGCTCATGATTCTCGGCTTGCCTTCGTCCCTGTTGCTCAATCCGATATACGACCAATGGCCACGCTCTTTCACCGGCCTGGCGCAAACAGTATTCTTGACAGTTTGCGCCCTTAGCCAGTCGGGCCTTCTTGCCACGTTTGTGTTTCGGAGGCTGCGCGATGCCAGGGCATAACCTGTTGCTCCAGCGGACGGCTACGCCGCCCGCTGAGCGCGAATGTTAGGCCTCTCGTCCAATGCGCGGCCAGAAAAAGCTCTT
>NZ_JBGCUM010000137.1:0-1081 GCF_054177665.1 Roseateles sp. P5_E8
CCCTATAACTTTGACAGCGCTGACTGCACTGTCGTCAAGGACTCACACGGATCTTATTTCACCCGTGTGTTATTTGAGTATTCACGCGTTACGCCGTTCTTCATACCTAATCAATTTCTTGCTTAGTTGAAGTCTATGTTTGACGCAATCAAAATCGCTGTTAGCGGCACGGTGTACCAGGAGGTACTTTCCGCTAACAGCGCTGATTCGACTCTACAAATTGTTAAAGAACAACAGCCGATCTTTGCAGACCAGAGCTGGTAAACCTCAGCGAACATTGCTATTCGCTAAGGTTTACCAACTTAAATGAGTGAAACTGGTGGAGGATGACGGGATCGAACCGACGACCCCCTGCTTGCAAAGCAGGTGCTCTCCCAGCTGAGCTAATCCCCCGGTTCAAATCTCACGACTTGCCGTGGTGGGTCTGGCTGGATTCGAACCAGCGACCCCCGCCTTATCAAGACGGTGCTCTAACCGACTGAGCTACAGACCCACGCGAACCATGCGCATGAACTCTGTTGCTTGTCAGCCTGTCGAGGCCAGCTCAACAGGCTCACGCAATTTCACTCACTGTTGTGTGACAGCCGATAAGTGTGGGCGCTTGAAACCAAGTGTTTGAGCTTTCGCTCTATAGCGACCTTGCTCTGCCACTACCGAAGTAATGATGAGGCGCGATCTATCTAGAAAGGAGGTGATCCAGCCGCACCTTCCGATACGGCTACCTTGTTACGACTTCACCCCAGTCACGAACCCTGCCGTGGTAATCGCCCTCCTTGCGGTTAGGCTAACTACTTCTGGCAGAACCCGCTCCCATGGTGTGACGGGCGGTGTGTACAAGACCCGGGAACGTATTCACCGCGGCAAGCTGATCCGCGATTACTAGCGATTCCGACTTCACGCAGTCGAGTTGCAGACTACGATCCGGACTACGACCGGGTTTCTGGGATTAGCTCCCCCTCGCGGGTTGGCAGCCCTCTGTCCCGGCCATTGTATGACGTGTGTAGCCCTACCCATAAGGGCCATGATGACCTGACGTCATCCCCACCTTCCTCCGGTTTGTCACCGGCAGTCTCATTAGAGT
>NZ_JBGCUM010000138.1:0-970 GCF_054177665.1 Roseateles sp. P5_E8
GCGACCAGGCGTGCGTAGAAGACCTTGATCGCAGGGTTGTGAACGATCGCCGAGACCGTGGCCATGTACAGCACCGCGCGGACATCGGCACGCCCACCCCAGGTGCGCCGCTTACCCTGGCGCGTGCCGGAATCGTTGGCCAGCGGYGCCACGCCGACCAGTTTGGCGATCTGGCGCCGTTGCAGCCGACCCAGTTCCGGCAGCGCCGCGGTCAGCGTCATGATCGTCACCGGCCCTACGCCCTTGACGCTGTCCAGCAAGGCACGTTGCGACTTGAAGTGACGATCCAGATGATCGTCAGCRTCCGAGTCGAGCTGTGCAATCTGCTGATCMAGCAAGCGCAGCACCTTCTTGATGCTGCGCACGGCCACGGTGGAGTGAGCTTGTTGCAGCCGATTGGCCTCGGCCACGCGCATGTCCACCAACTGGCGCCGCCGCGTCATCAGCGCGGCCAACTCGGCCCGCTGAGGCTCCATCAGTGCGGTGATGTAAGTGGCACGGTCTTGATGGGCAGCCAGCACGTCGGCGAAGTCCCGCAAGACGCGTGCGTCGAGCTGATCCGTCTTGGCCAGCACACCCATGGACTTGGCAAAGTCGCGCGCCTGGCGGGGATTCACCCGCGCAACGCAAAGGTCAGCCTGCTGCAACGCGAGTACGACGGCGCGCTCATACCCGCCRCTGGCTTCAAGCAGCACRAGATCAACATCGATCTGTTTGCACATCGCGATCAACTCGTCGTGTCCCGCGGCCTCGTTGCTCACACGTCGCACCTCGGTGCCCAGGCAGACATCCAGATGCTGCTTGGCCACGTCGATGCCGACGTTGATGCGACGAACCGGGTTCGCTACCCCACCYTGCGGATGCATGCTCATGATTGGCAACTGTTCGGGCTACACGGTTGGACAAGACGGGTGGCTGCGTTGACCATAGGCTCGGGGACGAACTTCAAGCTCCGGGGGACAACAGGTTT
>NZ_JBGCUM010000139.1:0-967 GCF_054177665.1 Roseateles sp. P5_E8
CATTTACCCCTCTCGCGATTGGCGTCCACTCCAACGATTCCGTTTGACGCTGAATCCCGATTTCGTGATAAACAATAGCTCGCGCTGAACTCTTGCGCGGCAATGCGTCTTTGGTGTCTTTGGTCTTAACCAAAATTACGGATGCCGAGTTAAGGCACGCACGCAACGCAGGATTGAGCGGTGAAATTTTTATCAACGCGGTTCGGACAACTTCTTTAATAAGCTCTCGCCAAGGCAGCCCTTGCTTAAGTGCCCATGGTGCATCTTCCCCACCACCTACCGGTCCAAACACAAACGGAATCTTGAGGCCACCAAGAAAGCTAGGAGTACGAAACACGCCATAAGTCAAATGAATAACGGCGTCAAATCGATGCAATCGATGCAGGCCGCGCGCAAAGGGCAAAAGGCTATATTGCCATGCAGAAAACAGCAGTTGGGCCGTTTTTGAATTTAGCGGGATTCTTTTTAACCAAACTGGGCGATAGAACTCAAAGCGCAACCCAGGCACGGGCCGCAGCTCAAGTTCATTCTCTATTTGGTTTCGACGGGTCTCATCGGTCACCGCAACTACATGGTGCCCCGCGCGAGCTAATTCGACAGCCCAACGCCAGCCGACGCCAGTTTCACTGCCAGTATTGGGCGCGCATGCAAAGACCGAAAGCAAAATCTTCACTGGATATCTCAGCTCGTTTCACGATGACGCTTGGCAAGCAGCGCCCGATAGATCGCACTGAGATAAGGTTTGGCAAATTCAAGCGGCCAAGTTCTGCCGTAGTTACGCCTGACGTATGTGTACCAAGCACGCGGAGGAACTTGCTTTGGACTACAGACGTGGCGAAGTCTTGCCCGCACGCTTCGAGCAATCGGAGCCGACAGCACATTTGGCGGATTACGCTCGCAGATTCCTACGAATCCCGGCGCCATCCTCACATTAAAGCCGGCCGCTGTGGCACGCATGCCATTGTCC
>NZ_JBGCUM010000140.1:0-849 GCF_054177665.1 Roseateles sp. P5_E8
GCCGCCGAGCGCGGCCTGCAGGCGGTCGATCGCCGCCGCCGCGCGGGCGGCCGTGGCCGCCGTGGCCAGTTCCCGCGGGTCGGCGTTGACGCGTGCCGCCAGGTCGGCGGGCAGGGTCAGGCCGGCGCCGTCGATGACGTCCAGGCTGAGCACCAGCCGCCGAGCGCGGCCTGCAGGCGGTCGATCGCCGCCGCCGCGCGGGCGGCCGTGGCCGCCGTGGCCAGTTCCCGCGGGTCGGCGTTGACGCGTGCCGCCAGGTCGGCGGGCAGGGTCAGGCCGGCGCCGTCGATGACGTCCAGGCTGAGCACCAGCGTCAGGCTGGTCGATGCGAGCTGGCTGGCGATGCGGCCCAGCGATTGCACCAGCGCCTCGGAGTAGGCGCCGCTCGTCGGCTCAAGCTCGTTCCAGCGCAGCGTGACCAGCAGCGACTGTGCGCCGAGCTCGCGCGCCGCGAGCACGCGGACCGGCAGGTCGGTGGCCGCCGTGTCCAGTTGCTGGGCGATCAGGCGCTTGCCTTTCGGGCGTGCCTGCGGGAAGGCCATCGGGTCGTTGTCGTCGGGGTCGTTGCCCCAGGGCGACCACAGCCGGCTCGGCGGCGTGGCGCTCTTGATGAGGTAGGCCTGCCGGGGGTCGCCGTAGGAGTCCTGGTCGAGGTCGACGAAGAACACGTTATAGCCGGGCGGCAGCTGCGCCTGGCTCCCGCAGGGCAGCGCCAGGACGGCCGTGAGCAGCAGGCCGAGCCAGCGCGAGCGCGGCGTCACCGGGCGACGCCACGGGGGCGCTCCGAAGAACCGGAAGACGGACGAAGCTACTGATGTCACGGCAGGCTCCCCGGGGTCGGATGGCCCC